>NZ_JAGWCT010000099.1:0-14857 GCF_020657815.1 Clostridioides sp. ZZV15-6597
GTATCAGCTATTATTCTAGGGTTTGTCAACAATCTCTATGAAAGTGATGTATTTGTTTTTATAATAATTATTAAAATTGCACATGAAATATATAATTATATAAATTGACATTAATATTAATTTAAAGAAAAAAGTCTGTTATTACATTTTTATGTGGAATTTAGTCACATTTTTTCTAAAAAATAAATATTATATACTAAATAGAGATTATATTATTAAAAATCATTCTATTTTAAAATTCAAAAAATTAAGGAGGACAATTAATGGAATATTTAAAAGATGATAAACAAGATTATTATTGTGAATTTGCTAGACCATACATTAATCGTCAAATTTATAATGACACATACAATCCCAAAAAAGCATTAAGAAGAGGTACTTTGTTTCCTGAGTTGGATTTGATAGAGTCAAATAACTATAATGATTGGCTATATGCAAATCCTAAAAATAGAGTTAGAGCTAAAAAAGGGGGTAGCATGTGTTAATGACATTAAATAGAAAAGAGCTTTTAGAGAGAATTTCAGAATATCAATTTGCTTGTATAGAATTAAATTTATATTTAGATAACAATCCGAGAGATAAGAAAGCTCTTGATTTATACAATAGATACTGCAATAAATTTACACAAGCTGTGTGTGATTATGAGTCTAAGTATGGGGCACTAACTAATTTTGGGTATGAATCAAGTGAATATTCTTGGTCATGGATATCAGAACCTTGGCCATGGGATAAGTCATTTTATAAATAAAATTATACAGTATTAAAATTAGATTTACTATTAAATATATATTAAGGAGGAGTAAAATAATATGTGGATTTATCAAAAAACACTGGAACATCCAGTTAACATAAGACAAGCAGACCCTAGAATGGCAAAGTATATAATGACTCAGTTGGGAGGTCCTAATGGTGAGCTGGCAGCTGCAACTAGATATATTCAGCAAAGATACACTATGCCAACTGGAAAATCTCGTGCGCTTTTAACTGATATAGGTACAGAAGAAATGGCTCATGTTGAAATAATATCTTCAATACTATATCAGTTAATGAGTGACTGCACTCCAGAAGAACTTAAAGCTGCTGGACTTGGAGCTAATTATGCTACTTTTGGACATGGTCTTCAACCAGTAGATTCCAATGGAGTAAACTTTACTACAAGTTATATTAATGTATTTGGTGATGCTGTAACTGACTTACATGAGGATATGGCCGCTGAACAAAAAGCATTAGCAACTTATTATCAGTTGATAAATTTAACTGATGACGTTGATTTGAAAGATATATTAAGATTTTTAGGAGAAAGAGAAGTAGTACATTACCAAAGATTTGGTGAAGCACTAATGGATGTTTACGAGTTTACAGAATATAAACATCAATTCTAATAAAATAATAAATATTAGAGATAAAGGATTAAATTGATTTCTTTATCTCTAATATTTTAGAAGTCTTAACAATTCCAAATATTAGTAAGATGGAGATATAAAAATAAAATTATTATAACATATATTAGAATATGATATATAACAAAGTTAATTATGAATAGTATTCTCTTTTATAGAAAGTGATTTTTTCATTTCTACAAACAGTACTATTTATTTCATCAATAATTGTATTCTATAAATTATCAATAAAAAAAGACCCTAAAAAGAGTCTTTCCCGAAAAATCTATATATTATAATATAGTTATATTTTCTGCTTGAGGACCTCTAGCACCTTTAACTATATCAAAGCTTACTTTTTGACCTTCTTCTAATGATTTAAATCCTGAAGTTTGTATAGCTGAGAAATGAGCAAATACATCATCTCCACTTTCCATTGATATAAAACCAAATCCTTTTTCATTATTAAACCATTTCACTATTCCATTATTCATTAAAAATACTCCTATTAACCTGTATCAAGATATACTTGATTTAATTATGTATTACCATAGATATTATTATATCATAGATTAATAGGAATGTCTACTCAATTATATTTTTTAATTAACATTTCTGCTTATTATTAATCCTACAAATAGATTTAAGAGTTTTATTATTCTATGAAAAATTAGATGGCAAATTATTTTTGTCACCATTACTAGTTTAATAAAATAAAATACAAATAAAGAAATTGTTTCAGATAGATTGTAAATAGACGTATTCGAAAAAACAATAAATAAACATAAAGAAAATATAAGAATTTTGTCTAGTTATACGTTTTTATTGACCAGTTACGCAATTGATATTGAATATTCTAAATATTGATGTTACTTTATATATGATTTAAGTACAATAGGGGGATATTTTATAAATATGATTTGCGTTATAGATAGATAAAATTTGGAGTAGTAAATAGATTCATATTTGATGAGATTGTAGAATCTGTGTATAGAATGATTCATGTGTTTCAAGAGAATATAAAAGGTGTAATTTGTATTAGTTGTTTTGTTTTATAGTATACACTTTTAAATTATATAATGAAAAAGTAAAGATGTACTCCCAATACATCTTTACTTTAAAAGAAGTTATAGTTACTTACAAAGTATAAAAAAACTATATAGTTATTTAAGGTAGAAAATCTAAAAAGGTTTTTCTAGAAAATGAAACTTAATTTTAATTATATCTACTTACCAACAATAAAACTTGATATAAACAAGATTCAACTACAGTTTCTCCATATTCTGATATAAAATCATCTAATTGTGTATCTATAAAATTACAATAATCATATGAACTACTGATATAAGCAGTTAATATATGTGTACATCTGTCTATTTCTCCAATAAACATATTATCCATCCCCCTAAAAACTTTAGTAAAAATAAAAAAACTATATATGTGCTAACTTGCTAACATAACTTACAAAGAATTTTTTAGTACTTATCACTATAACTTTTATTACTAAATTTTTCTAGTTTTACCAATTTAGTTTTTATTCTACAAGTTAATAATACTAGAATATGATTTATTATTCAACATGCTTGTTTTAGATTAAAAAATATTATAAAATTATATTTATTTTTTGAAGAATAAACTACAACAATAAACTGATAAGGTTTACATGGGTGCATTGACTTAAAGGCTTATATATTCGAATTAATTAAATTTAAAGTAGAGAATAAACATAAAAAAGTATTCAGTGATATATTATTAAAATGAATGTAAGAATAAATAAAGTGAGATGTTGGAATATTAAAATCAACAATAAGATAAAAAATAAAATTTACTGTTACTGTTAGTAAGAACTTTAAAAGAGATATTTTAAAGAGGATGTAAAAATTAATTGCTTTACTTATAGATATTTAAAAGATATAAAGAACTTGTAGATAGTTCTTTATATCTTTTTTATTATGCTAAAAAATTTTAAGATACAACAAAAAAGATAAGAGTATACCTATAGCATATATATATTCTTTTATAAAAATAAATAAAACAAATGCAATTAAATTCGGTTAAACCTTAATTATTTATATGTAATATCCTGATTATAAATAATAAAATTTCTTTATTAAATATAAAATGCAATTTAAATCACTATTTGATAATTTTTCCGCAATATGGGCAATAAGTGATATCCTTTACAAGTTCCATTCTTGAATTTAAATAATGATTACAATTTGGGCAACGATAAAATTTCCAATCAATAAAAATACCAACAAGTACAAAAATAATTGATATTATATAATTTTCTATAAAAAAGATAAATGCTGCTCCAATAACAAACATAGCCATAGATATTAAGAAGATTATTTTTAATTTGGTATAAATATTTATACTTTTCATACAATCACCAACTTATTTTAGATTTAATCTTATTAATAAAAGTATAGCAAGTTTATTATAAAAAATGTAAACTAAAAAATTACAATAAAAATAAGTAGCAAATAAAACTAAACACATAATTTAAATAATTTAAGTTTTATTTAAGGTTAGAATTATATTGATATAAGATTTAAGTTTTATTATGTATATAGATAAAAAGCAATTAAAAAAACTTAGGAGGAAATGTATATTGATAAGTTGGGAAATAAAGAAATTGATTAAATCTAAGAGCCTGTTGATATCTTTAGGGATATTAATATTCATATTATTAATCAGTATATTTGTTAAACCTGTTTTAGAAACAGAAGATTATTATATTGATGAGAGAAAAGGTCGTATAGAAGATACAAGGAATGGAATAGATATAGCTAATGATAAATTTCAAAAAAAACTTAATATTTTAAAACAACTTTCAAATCAAACGAATAGTGATGAATTTTCTAAAAAGATTAAATCCATGTCAAAAGAAAAACTCGATAATCTAAATGTCAATGAATATAAAAATGTTGGTTTTTGGAAGGTATTTAATTATAGAGCTACAAATTCACTTATAAATATAGGTATGTTGATTATCATAATCATAATTGTATCAAATCTTTATACGGATGAAGTAATTTCTTCGGTAAAAGATATTATACTATCATCAAAAGAGAAGAAAAAGGCATTAAAATCTAAAATAGTTATTGCTATATTTATACCATTAGTAGTTTATGCTGTTTATTTAGCATGTGTATTTATTATAACCTGTATACAACAAGGATTACCAATTAACGGCGACTTAGAATCGTTTAGGATAGTAGATAATATAGCTACATTGAAATCAAATTCAAATATAAGCAATTATGCAATATCAAATATAGCTATAGATATTTTAATGTTTGAAGGATGGGCAATGATAGCTATGTTAGGTTCTTTTATTAGTAAATCTTCAATATCATCAGTAGGTTTTCTTATTTTAAGTATAGCTGTAGCTAAAGTGATATCAGTAGTTCACATATTGCCTAAAGGATTGCTTTCAATTATTTCAACAGTAAATTACTATGATTTAATATTTGGTTTTAATAAAATAATAGGAAATTATTTAGGTAATATTAGAATATTTAAAATGAATGTAGATATTGTCAATCTATCAATAGGATTTTTAGGAGTAATATTTGTAGGTGTAATGACCTTGTGTTTTTCAGTAATAAAGTCAAAGTATATAAATAGATAAAAGGGGAATTAAAATGAATAAATTAGAAGTTAAAAATATTTCAAAGATATATGGAAAAAAAGTAACAAATGATAAAATTACAATTACATTAGAAAATGGAGTTTATGGTCTTTTAGGACCAAATGGAGCAGGAAAATCCACTCTAATGAAACAAATAACCACACTAATAAGACCTGAGAGTGGCCAAATATTTTACAATGGTAAGGATATATTTAATATGGATGATGATTATAGAAATATTTTGGGATATTTACCACAAGAATTTGGAGTATATAAAAACTTTACAGCTAGACAATTTTTACAATATATAGGGGCATTGAAAGGTCTAAAAGGTAGAAATTTAAATTGTAGGATAGATGAATTGTTAGAGTTAGTAGGTCTTTATGAGGTCAGAAATAAGGCTATAGGAAAATTCTCTGGAGGTATGAAAAGAAGAGTTGGAATAGCACAAGTTTTATTAAATAATCCTAAAATAATAGTACTTGATGAACCAACAGCAGGCCTTGACCCACAAGAAAGAGCAAGGTTTAGAAATCTAATAGCAAAAATATCAAGAGATAAGATAATAATTCTGTCTACTCATATAATTTCAGATATAGAATCAGTTGCCAAAGAAACAATAATGATTAAAAATGGTAAACTTCTTATGAAAGGAACACATAAAGAAATATTAAATCATATGCAAAATAAAGTTTATAATATTCAAGTTGAAAATGAGTGTGATATTGAGGAGATTCAATCCAAATATAAAGTTATAAGTATTCAAAGTGATGTTAACTCAATAGTACTTAGAGTTGTGTCAGAAAATACTCCAAATGAACCTAATGCACAACTAGTTCAAGCAAAATTTGAGGATGTATATATGCTTTATTTTGATTTAGAAGATGCAAAGGAGATATAACAAATATGATAAATTTAGTTAAAGCAGAAATAATAAAAGTCTTAAAATCAAAGAGTGTTTGGATACTTTGGATATTTTTACTGTTATTTGGGTTTGTATTGATTAGAAAATTTAATGTTTTTGACACATATGCAGATATATTCTATAAGATAGAGGGTTCTATACCTTTAATAGGGTTGATAATATTTATAATAACCTCTGGAAACTATACAAAAGAATATGATTCTAATATGACAGGTCTAATAAATACAACTAAAAATGGGAAAAAATCAGTAGTAGTATCAAAAATAATAGCTAATGGATTGGCTTTGTCCATGATTAATATTTCTTTTGTGTTATTGGTTGGTATCAGAGGATTTAGTTTTTTTGGATTTAAAAATTTGAATGAACCAATTAAAAGCTTATGGTATTTTAGTAATAGCAATTTAAATCTTACAGTAATACAAATGTACTTGATTGTTATAGTATCAGTTATTTTTGGCTCTTTTATATTTGCACAAATAGGACTAGCACTTTCTTCAATATTTAAATCAGCTGTAATACCTTTCATATTAGGAGGCTTAATTATGGCTATTCCATATTTTATTACAGGTTTTATACCAGACAATGCTATAAAATTTGTTTCTATTACTCCAAACTGGATTATGATGAGTCAACAAATTATTAAGTATAATGCACCAAATACTTTAATAGGTTTATCTATATTAATCTCAGTCATATTGATAATAATATTAACTAAAATAACATATAAAAATTTTACATCAAGTAAAAGATTTTAATTAAGAATAAAAAAGAACAATGATTTTGTTTATATATTGATTTGATTTAAAATAATATAAATGAATTTTAGAAAAGATATATGTTAATATATAGATAAATTATCATAGGAGGTTATTTATGGAAAATAGCATTTTAGTAATAGATGATGAAGTAGAAATTTTAAAGCTTTTAGAAACTGTATTTAAAAAAGAAGGTCTTAACAATGTGTACACTGCAAAAACAAGAAAAGAAGGATTGGAAATATTTAAAAAATCTAATCCCGACTTAATCATTTTGGATATTATGTTGCCAGATGGTGAAGGGTATGATATTTGCAAAGAAATAAGAAAAACCTCTAATGTGCCAATCATATTTTTATCAGCTAAGACGGAAGAGTTAGATAAATTACTTGGTCTAGCAATTGGAGGAGATGATTATGTTACAAAGCCTTTTAGTCCTAAAGAAGTCGCTTTTAGAGCAAAAGCTCATCTAAGAAGACTAAACTATTTTAATGAAGAGCAAAATGAAAGTATAAACTCGGATAATAAAGAAAAGATTATATCATTTGGTCCATATAAATTAAATGAAAGTAGAGCAGAACTCATAAAAGATAGTAAGTCCATTGCATTATCTGCAAAAGAATTAAAAATATTATCTCTATTTGCACACAATCAAAATCAAATTATAAGTAAAGAAAAATTATGGGATAAAGTATGGGGTGAAGATTATATTGGATTTGACAATACTATAATGGTTCATATTAGAAAGATTAGAGAAAAATTAGAAGATAATCCTTCAAAGCCGGAATATATACTTACAATAAAAGGACTTGGATATAAATTAGCAGTAAAGGAAGATTAGAATATGAAATGGAAGATTACTAGAAACTTTATGTTTACAATCGTATTTGTAGTTATATCAGTGGTCATTATAAATATTGTGTCTATTTTATATGTAATTTCGACTAATAATTTTTTAAATGTTGTAGGTTCTAAAAACAGTCCTGAAGAGTTTGCTCGTTCTTTTAAAAAAGAGTTATATGAAAAAAATGGAGAGTTCAAGCTATCAAAAGCTGGCATTGATAAATTAAAAAAATCACATTCTTGGGTACAAGTTTTAAATGATTTAGGAGAAGAATTGTATGGAGTAAATGTGCCAACAAATACTCCAAAAAAATATACTCCTTTTCAAATGGTTAATAACTACAAATATATAGAAACAGAGTATACTAATTTTGTTTTAGAAAAATATTTAGACAACAAACATCTAAATATAATAATAGGTATGCCTAGTAGAGATGTATCGAGAATAATTTTAACTTATTCTCAAGATAATGCTAAAGCAATCTTAAATAAAATTATTACTTTAACATTGGTAATTGATGGGATTGTAGCTTTAAGCATAGGATACTTATTTAGTATAAAACTTACAAAGCCAATATCGAATGTAATATGGAGCATTGAAACTATGGCTAACGGAAATTATAGTCTATATCTTAAAGACAGAGGAATATATGAAGACGTTTTTGAAAATATCAATATGTTGGCTGATACATTGAGGATAAACGAAGCAGAGAGAAAAGAAAATGAAGAGATGCGAGAGGAATGGTTAGCTAATATAACACATGATATAAATACTCCACTGGCTTCTATACAAGGATATGCAGAGATAATCAATGATAAAGATTATGAATTTGTGGAAGAGGAATTACGAGAATATACAGAAATTATATATAATAAGTCCAAGTATATAAAAAATTTGGTTGATGATTTAAATTTATCAACTCGATTAAAAAATAACAGCTTAGTTTTGAATAAGAAAAAAATAAATTTAGTTAGTTTGGTTAGGAATATAATAATAGATATTTTAAATGACAATAGATATAAAAATAGGAATATTGAGTTTGTAAGTTATGAAGATTTAATTGAAGTATATGTAGATTCAATTTTATTTAGAAGAGCTATAACAAATCTTATATTTAATTCAATAGTGCATAATAAAGAAGAAACTCTGATAAAAATAGAAATAGTAAAAAAAGATACTATAGAAATTATAATAAAGGATAGCGGAGTTGGAATAAGTAAAAATGATTTAAAGCATATTTTTGAAAAATATTATAGAGGTACTAATACAGGTGAATTACATAAAGGCTCTGGTCTTGGAATGGCTATTTCTAAAGAGATAATAGAGATTCATAAAGGTAGTATTTATGTAAGTAGTGAAATAGGAATAGGAACAGAGGTCGTCATAAAAATAAATCAGAAGTAGGAGGTATGGTATGGATTTTCTTAAAAAAGGTTTCAATGGGTTTACTATTAAAATATTAGCACTGACATTTATGACATTTGACCATATCGCAGCTTTTATGCCACAAACAATGCATATACCAGTTTGGTTTCATTGGTTAGGTAGAATATCAGCACCATTGTTTATGTTTATGGTAGTAGAAGGGTTTTGCCATACAAGCAATAGAAAGAAGTATATTGCTAGATTATATGTAGGGTCTATCATTATGGCAATAGGAAATCAAATAATTAATACTACTTTCCCAAATCCAGAAGGTTCAATAATTATGAATAATATTTTTGCAACATTATTTTTGATAGTAATTTATTTAGAGGCTATAGAATTTATAAAAAAATTTAGAGAAGAAAAAGAAAAAAAGTATCTTGTGAGAGGGCTATTGATGATAAGTGTTCCTATAATTTTAGGAATTGTTATATTAACTTTACTTTTTGGCTCAGCGAATAAAGTACTTATGTTTATTATGTTTTTCGTACCAGTACCATTTTTAGTAGAAGGAGGACCAATTTTAATTGTACTGGGGATTATTTTTTATTTATGTAGAGGAAAGAAGTTTAGTTTAATTATTTGTTATGTCTTGATGTGTATATTTATATTTGTAGCTATGGCAGGAGGAGATTATAGCTTGAAGAAATCTCTTCTAGAAAATTACCAATGGATGATGATTGCTTCCCTTCCTTTTATGTTACTTTATAATGGAGAAAAAGGTAAGAGTATGAAATATTTGTTTTATTTATACTATCCAATACATATATATATATTGTATATTTTAGGAGTGTATTTGATAAAAATCTAAAATATAGAAGGCATTGATAAGTATGGTTATTAATATTTTTCTATATTTCAGAATGAAGTGTGCTGTTTCTTTGTAAAAAATTATAACAGGATTAATTATACTATAAAGTCGTGATTTTAGTATAGTCAAAGGTAATTTAATATATAAATTATATCTTTAAAAAATATTAGATAAATTAAATGGACTTTATAAGTTGAGTTTGTTTTAATAAATAATGATAGTATTGATAATAGAATATTAAAGATTTAGAATAAACTAATAACATTATTAAAATTTATAATATGTTATCAATTTTATTTTGAGAGGGTGAAAACAATGTTTTATATAATTTTTGGTAAAATTTGTATTGATTATAGCTCTACACAGTTAAATATTATAAAACATTGTGTGGAGCTTAATCAAAAATATGATGCTAATTAATCATTGAGTGGACAAATTTTTAGTATAGTTATCTATACTTATTTAAGCTGTCTAATATTGAATAAGAGTGTTTATTTTGAGGGTTATATACGATGTTTGTATATAGCCCTTTTTATATTGTCATTTATTATTAAGTATTAAAACAATATAAATTATTTAAAGCGTAAGAGCGAGGGGGTTGTATCAAAGTACAATACTTACTGCTTTTTTTATTTTAATTATAAAAAGAGAGGAAAATTTATATCATGAAAAGAATAGAAGAAGATTTAACTACTGGTAATGTGTGTACAAAGTTAGTAAAACTTAGTATACCATTATTTTTCATAAATTTATTGCAATCATTTTATAATATTGTAGACATGATTGTTGTTGGTCAAGTATTAGGAAGTACTGGAGTTGTATTTGGATACAATTCAATTTGTTCTATTCTTAGGGGATTTGGAGAGACTAAACAACCACTATATTTCCAGCGATTATTGGGGGAATCTATTTTTATAAAAGAAAATGGAAAGGTATAACTGAGCACGTCAGAAATTAATCGTTTCAAACAGATGAAATAATAAACTAGTGGTTTTGATATAAATAAAATCAAAACCACTAGCTAGCTATTACACTGTTTTATATGAGCTATTCTATTTAGTAAGCATGACTTTAATCTTAAATTAACAATTAATAAAACTCAATTATTTATTGTATAAAGTTAGTCATAATTTTTTCTTCATATTGAGGGTCTTTGACTCCTGTTTTTTGCCCAGCTGAAATGCACTTAAGAAGCCATGCCATGTTTTCACCTAAAGTTCTCATAGTTTGTAATCCCTCTTTATCTTTCATAACGTCCTCTGGTGTAAAACCATGCACCTGATTCCAGTATTGTGATGATACAATAGGCATATTACTAATTGAGAAATATTTATTTAGTTGGTCAAATGTTGCAGTTGCTCCACCACGTCGACATGATACAACTGATGCACCAAGTTTCTTTGCCATTTTACTTCCAGCTGAAAAAAATAAGCGGTCAAGAAATGAAGTTAGTTGTCCACTTGCACCAGAAAAATATACAGGAGAACCAACAATAATGCCATCAATATTATCTAGTTCTTTCGCTAACTCATTGACCTTATCATTTCAAGTACATTTGCCAGTTTGAAAGCAGGATGAGCAAGCGATACAACCTGGTATTGGCTTTTTACCTAAATACAATATTTCGGTTTCAATATCATGCTTATTTAATGTTTTAGCAACTTCATTTAATGCTGTATAAGTACATCCGTATTGGTTTGGGCTACCATTTATTAATAAAACTTTCATTAGAAATTCCTCCAGTAAACTTTATTTAATAGACATTCCAAGGGTCTTTGCTTTTTCTAAAATAGGTTTTTCATGAATATCTCCAATTTGCATGACACCACCAGCTAAGACCTCGACCAGACAAGGGTGTATATTCATTTGTTGAAGATTAAAACGTTTAACTGTATTTTCAGATTCTTCAGCACCTGACACAAATGAATCTATAAGTACAGATGTATTTCCATTTGTTCTTGGACTTCCGTTTAAAACAATAATTTTTTTGCCCATTTAAAACACCTCCTATTATTAAATTTATCAGTGATATGAAAGTACATTTGTTATAAGTTTTTTATAACTTGAATTGAAGAGTAATTGAATTAAAAATTTGACAATATGCTAAAGTACTAGTATTTAAGCAAGATTTATATGTATTATAGCAAATTGACTTTTAATTGTTCTTACACTATAATTTTATTATAAATTAGTTAAAAGACAAGTACGCACATTTTTGTTCAATACTAACCTAAAGGAGAGTGTAGCACATGGGTATGGATTGTATCTCACAGGCAGATTTAAGTGAAACAGGGTTTAGTTATACACTTTCACTGATTAATGGAAAATACAAGATGGTAATTCTTTATTGCCTTGCTGAATTTAAAGTTGTTAGATATAATGAACTAAAACGTTATATAAAGACTATTTCTTATAAGACTCTGAGCTTATCATTAAAGGAATTGGAAGCAGATGATTTGATTATTCGTACTGAATATCCTCAAATACCACCTAAAGTAGAATACAGTTTATCAAAGAGAGGGAAGTCTCTGATTAAGATTTTAGATGCAATGTGTGAGTGGGGAGAACAGAATAGAATTTAATTTTATATTTGAAGATTGTACATATTATAAAAAGACTGTAGGTAAGTTTGAATTTAAACAAATATACTTACAGTCTATATTTAAAAAAATATATATTTTCATTTATAATTTAAAAAGTTTATTTTAGATATTTATTATGAAATTTCACCACCAATTTCTTTTATATCATCTTTGTGGATTATACAAGCTTCTATGGCTAATTCCAAACCTTTAACTATTTCTTCTAAAGACATAAATGGTGTATTCTTTTTATCTATTATTTGTGAAGTCACATATGGTATGTGTATGAAGCCTCCTCTTATATTAGGATATTTTTTATCTATCATGTAGAGAATTCCATACATTACATGATTACAAACAAATGTACCTGCAGTATTTGAGACACTAGCTGGAATTTTATTTTCATTCATATGTTTTACCATGGCTTTTACAGGTAATTTTGAAAAATATGCAGGTTGACCATCTTCCTTTATAACAGTGTCTATAACCTGATTTCCTTCATTATCTTTTATTCTAAAATCATCTACATTTATAGCAACTCTCTCAGGTGTAATATCAAATCTACCTCCTGCTTGTCCGACTGATATTACTATATCAGGGTTGTGTTTTTGAATAGCTTTATCTATTGCTTCAACAGATTTTGTCATAACTGTTGGTATAGTTATTTTTATAATTTCTGAGCCCTTTATATTATCTTTGACCCTTTCAACAGCTTCTTGAGCTGGATTTATTGGTTCTCCACCAAATGGGTCAAATCCTGTTAATAAAACTTTCATTATTTTACCTCCTATTCATATTAAAATCCTAAAAAATACATTACTAATATGTGTGCTACAATTAATATTAAAGCAACTGGTGCTTGATACTTTATAACAACATAATCATTTTTACATTCAAGTAAAGCTGCTGGAACTATATTAAAATTAGCAGCCATTGGAGTAAGTAGAGTTCCACAATACCCTGCTGTTAATGCTAATGCTCCAATTATAGCAGGATTTCCACCTTGAGACAATACAAAAGGAATTCCAATTCCTGCTGTTATGACTGAAAATGCAGCAAATGCGTTTCCCATTATCATAGTAAATATAACCATACCTAATACATAAGCTATAACACCAAATAATCTATTGTCAGTAGGAACTACTCCTGATATCATACCTGAGATAACTTCGCCAACTCCAGCTTGAGTAAACAAAGCACCTAATGCAACTAAAAGTTGTGGTAGCATACTAGCTGGTCCCATTTGTTGAAGTAATCTTGAACCATCGTGAACTGAGGTAGATGATTTTGATTTGGTTATTATAAGAGCAGATATTAATGCGATTATTGAACCTACACCTATTGCAAACTGTGAAGAGTTATCAAAATTAGAAAGACTCATAGCTACAATTACTGCTGCAAAAGCTAATATTAATGATGGTATGAATATTTTATTTTTAAGTTTGTCTGCCTGTTCTTTCCCAAAATTTTCATTTGGTTCTTCGTATCTTGCAAATACGACTTGTTTAGTAAGTGTTAATAAACTAGACAATATTAGTATGATTCCTATTATATTAGCTGGAATTAATCTTCCAAATATAAATGGTAGTGATATTAGTATCCAAAATAATGATGTACCATATTTTTTATTATTGTCTATTGTAGTAAAAGACCTGTATGCTATGACAATCATTAAAAGCCCCATTAATGCATAAAAAATTTCCAACGATATGTTTATAAAATTTTGCATTTTTATACCTCCTAAATAAATCTATCTCTTATGACTTTTATTTAATTTTTTATCATATAGAGTAAATTGGATTGTGGCAGCTATAAATGCTATTACGGCCATAATAATATTAGCTTTTACAATCTCAATTCCAGTTACATTATATCCAAATTGAGTAAGAGTAGATGCTATAAGTAAAACTCCACTACTACCTGCAAACAAGTTTTGACCATAGAAGTTACCATAGTTTTCTGATGCAGCAGATAATGCTTTTATGGCTTCTTCGTCTGATTCTTTTAATTCATCACTGTTGCTTAATCCAGCAGCTTGTGCCATAGGATTAACAAGTGGTCTTACAAATTGAGGATGTCCACTCATTCTTATTGATAATGCTCCAGCTATTTGTCTAGCAAACATATATATACTCAGTACTTTTCCTGTTGTGAGTCTTTGTAATTTTTCTATTAGAGAAACTGCTCTTTGTTTTAATCCATATCTTTCCAAAACACCAATTACGGGTAGTGTTAGTATAAACAATGACACACCTCTATTTGAGACAAAAGAATCTCCTAGTATTGTAAAGATTTGATTAAAATCTAATCCTGCTACAAGTCCTGTTGCTATTCCTGCTAATAATACAGTAAATAATGTATCAATTTTAAGTATAAATCCAATCACAACTATTAATATACCAATTAGTTTTATCATCAATTATTCTCCTTCCATTTTTTCTATTTTGATTTGATTTTACTAAATAAATAAAGTTAAACTCTTTTTATAGTATTTACGTT
>NZ_JAGWCT010000100.1:0-14843 GCF_020657815.1 Clostridioides sp. ZZV15-6597
TAATAATAAAAAAATGTTTCTAAGGAAGAATTAAATATATAAATAAATATAGAATAGATGAAAAATAAAGATGCTTTTAGATAGTCAAAGATACTATCTAAAAGCATCTTTATTTTATGGAAATTATGCTAAAATGAATAAGATTTATATGAGGAAGAAGTTTAATTGAGAAAAAAAATCAAAAGAATACAATAATCACTTGCAAAACTTATACTATTGTGATAGACTTAAATCAAAATTAAGAATTGTAAAAAGAAGGAAAAAAATAGGTAATCATTTTAATGAGTCACAACTTAAAAATAAGATACTAGAATTTAAATAGAAGGAAAAGTCTACACATAAATTTAAATTAGTATAAGGAGGAGGAAAATCATATGCCATTAGTATTATCAAATATAGGAGAAGAAGTAGTTATAAAGAAGATTTCAGGAAGTGATAAGATAAGAACCTTTTTAAATAGCATAGGATTTGTAGTAGGAACAAATGTTAAAATAATTTCTAAGATAGATGGCAATTTGATAATAGATGTAAAGGATACTAGAATTGCATTAGATAAAAAAATGGCAAGCAGGATAATAATATAGGGAGGTAGTAATATGAACAAGCTAAAGGATATTAAGTGTGGGGAAACTGTAAAAGTTAAAAAATTAGAAGGAGAAGGAGCCACACGAAGACGTATAATGGATATGGGGATTACAAGGGGTGTTGATGTGTTTGTGAGAAAAGTAGCTCCTCTTGGAGACCCAATTGAAATAACAGTTAGAGATTATGAACTGTCAATTCGTAAATCAGATGCAGAAAAAATTATTGTGGAATAATAAACTTAATTATAGTAGGGTTAATGCAATTATATAGTGAGAATGATTTTCTGTATCAAAAATAATTATGTATCTAAATATTAATGGAGGGAATGGAAATGTCAATAAAAATAGGTCTCATAGGAAATCCTAATTGTGGCAAGACAACAATGTTTAATGGACTTACAGGTTCATCGCAATATGTTGGTAACTGGCCAGGAGTAACAGTTGAAAAAAAAGGTGGAAAATTAAAAGGAAATAAAGATGTAGAAATAGTAGATTTACCAGGAATTTATTCTCTATCGCCATATACATTAGAGGAAGTTGTTACACGTAATTTTATGCTTGATGATAAACCAGATGCAGTAATAAATATTGTAGATGCATCAAATATAGAGAGAAATTTATATTTAACAACTCAGGTTTTGGAATTAGGTATACCTACTGTTATAGCTCTTAACATGATGGATGTTGTTAAGAAAAATGGAGATAAGATAAATATTAAAAAATTATCAGAGGTTATAGGTTGCCCTGTAGTAGAAGTAACAGCTGTTAAAGGGCAAGGAATTATGGAAGCTGCTCAAAAAGCAATTGAAATTGCAAGTTGTAACAATAAATTAGATTTTAAGTTACCTTTTGTTGATGAAAGCAAAGGAGCAATAGAAAAAATCGAAAAGATAATAGAGGAAAAAACTCCATATATAGATATGGAAACACGTTGGTTAGCTATCAAGTTATTTGAAAGAGATGAAAATGTTATACAAAAGCTTGATATTTCTAAAGGAATATTAAATGATATAGAAGAAATAACTAGAAGCTGTGAAGATGAATTGGATGATGATAGTGAAAGTATAATCACAGCAAATCGTTATGAATTTATCAGTTCAATAATTTCAAGCATAATAAAGAAAAATAGAAAAGGTAAAGAAACTGTCTCAGATAAAATAGATAAGATTGTAACAAACCGTATATTAGCATTACCTATTTTTGCACTTATAATGTGGGGAGTTTACTACATAGCAGTAAGTTCATTGGGTGCTATAGCAACTGATTGGACAAATGATGTATTGTTTGGAGAAATTATTCAAGGTAATGTAAGTAATTTCCTAGCTTCCGTAAATGTAGCTGATTGGTTACAAGGTCTTGTAGTTGATGGCTTAATTGGTGGAGTTGGAGCTGTATTAGGATTTGTGCCACAAATCATGCTTTTATTTTTACTATTATCAATACTTGAAGATTGTGGATACATGTCACGTGTGGCTTTTATAATGGATAGAATCTTCCGTAAGTTTGGTCTTTCAGGAAAGTCATTTATACCAATGCTTATAAGTTCAGGTTGTGGAGTTCCAGGTGTTATGTCAACTCGTACTATAGAAAATGATAGAGACAGAAAAATGACTATCATGTTAACTACATTTATTCCATGTGGAGCTAAAATTCCAATAATAGCTTTATTTGCAGGAGCATTGTTTGGAGGGGCTTCATGGGTAGCACCATCAATGTATTTCTTAGGAATTGTAATGATAATTGTTTGTGGAATTATATTAAAAAGAACTTCTTTATTTGTTGGAGAGCCATCTCCATTTGTTATGGAACTACCTCAATATCATGTTCCTAGTGCAAAAGGTGTTTTAATTCATATGTGGGATAGAGGAAAAGCATTTATAATCAAAGCAGGTACAATTATATTTGTTGCTTGTGGAGTAATATGGTTTTTACAATCATTTAACTGGTCACTACAAATGGTAGATGCAGGAGATAGTATATTGGCTAGTCTAGGAAATATAGTTGCACCAATATTTGCGCCTCTTGGATTTGGAAACTGGCAATCATCAGTAGCAACAGTTACAGGTCTAGTAGCAAAAGAAAATGTAGTTGGAACATTTGGTGTTTTGTTTGGTATATCAGATGCAACAGAACAAGACCCAACACTTCTTGGTTCAGTTGCAAGTATGTTTACAGTAGTTAGTGCATTTTCATTTATGGCATTTAACATGCTTTGTGCACCTTGTTTTGCAGCTATTGGTGCTATAAAAAGAGAAATGGGTTCATGGAAATGGACATGGATTACATTAGGATTCCAAACTTTAACAGCTTATATAGTTGCTCTTCTTATCAATCAAGTTGGAAGTGTACTTTTAGGAACTGGCGGAAGTATTGCTGGGGCAATAATATCTATAGTTATAGCAATAGCTGTAGTATTTGGAGTTTTAACTTATTCAAATCGAACAATAAAAAAAGATAAAATTGGTAATTTGAGCTATATGAAAAATTAGTTCATATAAATAAGGAGTGATGATTATGGCTACATTTGTTATAGCAGCTATTGTGGTAATATTAATGGCATTGGCTGTGATGCATATGGTTAATAACAAAAAAAAGAATGGCAGTAGTTGTGGATGTGGTTGTTCTGGATGCTCAAGTAGTAAGAGTTGCCATGATACTAAAAGATAGATAAAATAAGAGTCTGATAAAAAGTTTAAATTACTTTATTATCAGGCTTTTATTTTTTATATAAATAATAAATTTCATATTTGAAGTCAATTAGACTATATTATATTTTTACTGTATAATTATAGACAAATATATGATTAGGAGGGATTATTGCTAAATACAGCAATATAAATGTTTATTATGTTTAAATTTGATGTGACAAACGAACTTATGTGTATAGCAAGAGGAAGTGGTAAATTTTTTGCTAAAAAAGGTGCTATGGTAGCATTTAAAGGAAATTTTAACTTTGAAAAATTAATATTAGGCCCAAACAATGGCGGTGGTTTAGGTAGAGCATTACTAGGACATGTTCAAAGGTCATTGACAGGAGAACAAATGCCAATAATGGTTGTTGAAGGTGAAGGTGAAATTTACCTAGCACAAAATGCTTATCATGTAGATGTAATATCAATTGACCCAGGTGACTCGATTTGTGTTGAGAGCGAAAACTTATTAGCATTTTCAGAACAACTAGATTATAGTGTAAAATTAATTGGTTCAGGAGTAATATCTCAAAAAGGACTTTTTACTACACATTTAATAAATAAAACAAGCCAAAATCAAGATATTGCCATAATAACAGATGGTAACCCTCTGATACTTGAAGGGCCTTGTTGTGTTGACCCAGATGCGTTAGTAGCATGGACTGGAAGGGAACCATATCCTAAAGTAGCAAAACTATCATGGAAAACTTTTGTTGGTCAGACTTCAGGGGAATCTTATCATATGGAGTTTGTTGAACCTGGCCAAATAGTTATTATACAACCATCGGAGAGATTGTCTAGTCTGAATACAGATGCAACACCTTCTGACAGAATGAGGTCAGGTGGAGTAAGAATTGGCATAGATTAATTTTTATAGTGCATTTTAATTGTGATTTAAAATATATTTAAAGAATAAAAATGGTAGCAGGGGTAGGTATATTAAAAAGGAGTTTTAGATGCTGGAGAGAATTCATAAAAAGTTTAAAGGATATTACATTTTCTTACTAATCTTAATTTTATGGAAAATTGTATGTGTTTTAGGTATATGGAGTAGCTATATTTTGCCTCCACCTGAAAGAGTTTTCGAAACTTTTATAAAAATGATAAATGATGGTTCTATTTTTTTAAATGTTTATGCTAGTGTTAAGAGGATATTTATAGGTTTTTTAATAAGTTCATTGATAGCAATACCACTTGGAATCGTATTTGGTGTAAATAAAAAAATGTATGAGTATTTCAAGCCACTATTTGAATTTATGAGAAGTACACCTCCACTAGCTTTAATACCTATGCTGATTTTATGGTTTGGTATAGGTGAAGAGTCTAAAATTATAATTATAGTTTTAGCATCGTTTTTCCCAATATTTTTAAATACGCTAAAAGGGATAAAAAATTGTGACAGTAAATTAATCGAAGTAGGAAAGTCTTTTAATTTATCTAAGAAAAGAATTTTTTGCAAAATAATAATTCCTAATTCTATGTTAGATATTATTGTTGGACTTAGTCTAGGTCTTGGGTATAGCTTTAGAGCTATAATTGGTGCAGAACTTATTGCGGCTTCTTCTGGTTTAGGATACTTGATTTCTGATGGTAAGGATATGTCAAGAACTGATATTGTACTGGTTGGAATTTTTGTTATTGGTTTTTTAGGTATACTTTCAGATTATCTATTTTCAATGGCAATAGCAAAATTTAGCAAAGGGAAGCAGGTTGATTTAAATGGTTAGAAATGGATTTTTATTAGAGAATATACATAAAAAGTATTTAGTTGATAATAAAGAACATTTAGTGCTTGATGATATATCATTGAGTATATCTAGCGAAGAAATAACGGTTATATTAGGGGAAAGTGGCTGTGGGAAGACAACTTTGCTTAGAATTTTAGCAGGTCTTGAAAGTGCTACTAGTGGAAATGTATATTTTTTTTATAATGATAAAAAGTGTATCCCAAAAGTAGGGGTTGTTTTTCAAGAAAGTAGACTAATGCCATGGCTAAATGTAAGTGAAAATATACTTTTACATACTGAAAAAAATAATATAAATAAGGTTGATTTAGACAGATATTTAAAGATGATGAAACTTGAAAAGTTTAAAAACTCATATCCAAATGAGCTCTCAGGAGGAATGGCTCATAGAGTAAGTATTGCAAGAGCTCTTTCTTTTAACCCAGATATTCTATTGATGGATGAACCATTTGCGGCATTAGATTATTTTACAAGAAGAAAAATGCAAAAAGAAGTAGTAAATATCCATAAAAATACTAAAAAAGGGGTAGTATTTGTAACTCATAATATCGAAGAAGCTATGGAAATAGCAAAGAAAATAATTGTTTTTAGTAAAAATAAAGGGATTAAACAATTTAGTGTCGAAGATGAATATAATAGAGATTTAACTAAAAGCTATTATATAAGCTTAAAAAAAGAAATATTAAGGGAATTGGGGGAGTTTTAAGTGATTAAAAGAAACAAAAAAATTTTAGCAGTAATGACATCTTTAGTAATGGTATTGGTTGGTACTGTGGGATGTTCAACAAAAGAAGAGGGTAATAAAGATGTTCCTACAAAAAAAGAGACTAGTTTACCTAAGGAAATAAATTTAACCTATGTAAAGTCTCCACTTAATGTTCCAAGTATACTGGAAAAGAAGGATGATTCATTTGGTAAGGAATTTAAAAAGGATAATATAAAAGTTAATTTTCATGAACTAACAACAGGTCCAGAACAAACTCAGGCACTAGCTGCTGGAGAATTAGACTTTTTGCATGCATTAGGTGGAACATCTGCTATAATAGCTGCTTCTAATGGAGTTGGGCTTAAAATTACAAATATCTATAGCAGATCACCAAAAGGATATATGCTTATAACTAACAATGAAAATATCAAATCTATAAAAGATTTAAAAGGTAAGAAAATTGTAGGGCCAAAAGGGACTATACTTCATCAATTATTGATTGCTGCACTTGCTAAGGAAGGTTATACTATAGATGATGTTGAATATGTAAACATGGATATTCCTAGCGCTGCCTCTGCATTAGAAAGTAAAAGTGCTGATGTTGCAATGCTTGCAGGTCCAGTAGCTCTAAAAACAATAAATGCAGGTAGCAAAATGATAGTAAATGGAGAAGGTTTAGTTAGTGGAATAATAGTTACTGCAGTAAGTGATGATTTTTCTCAAAAATATCCTGAATTAGTAAAAAGATTTATGAAAGTTCATGAAGAAACTTTAAAATATATGGATGAAAATAAAGATAAGGTAATGGAAGATGTATCAAAAGAAGTTGGTTTAACTTTAGATGAAACAAAGGAAATGTATTCTTGGTATGATTTTAGTTCTAAGATAACAGATAAGGATATAAAAGAGTTAGAGGATACACAAGAATTCTTGATGTCTAATGGAATGCAAGAAAAGAAAATAAATATTAAAGATATGTTATATAATCAAAATTAGTATATTAAAATAGAAAATACATCCTTAAGTTATTGTGGTAATAACATGATAAAAAAGGATGTATTTTTATTTTTAATTATTTTATAGAATTAAATCTAATTAGAAACAGCTTACTATTTTATCTACACTTATGTAGTCAAGCAATTTTCTCATTTTTTTACGATGAAGCAAAAACTTAGAATATGTGTCTTCTGATTGTTTTGGATCACCGTAAACTTTCCAATATTTAATCATAGAAACTTCACAGTTACTATATCCCATAAATCCAATCACATCTTTAAGGGGATATCCTAAAAAAATACCTATTTCATCAGGAAAAGTATCAGTTTTAAGTTTTTCAACTAGATGCTCTAAATAAGCATTTACATTAGTATTTTGTTTGTATCCTAAAAACTTCAAAAAATTTACTGTTTTTTTACATTTTAATCTTTCTGACAATGCAGTTTTATTTACAAATAATATTTTTAATCCTTTTTTTTCTTTATCAATAACTATAAAATCTATCTTTTTACACTTATATAAATATTTGTAAATATCACTAATTTTTTCCTCTCTATTTACGTCAGTAAATGAAATATTTATTATTTCAGCAGGTTTAGAGCCTAAAAAAACTGGACCTAAAACTTCTAAAAGCCATTTTATATATGATGATTCAATTTTATTCTTACAACAAAATTGTGAACTGCAACAATGCATAAAAGATAACCTCCTTCAAATGAAAACTAATATCAATTAATTAAATTATACTATGAATGATAATCAATATCAATAATAAAATTATATTTTTTTATTTAATTACTTATCTATTATAATTTCCCAAAAAATAAATTATAAATTGTTTAATTTTAGTAAATAAAAAATAAAAATATAGAAATACTAAATGTAAGAAAGAGAATTATTAAAACTTTTTGTAATATAAAACATCTAGGAGGGTAATAAAAATGAAATTAAAAAGAACTTTATTTGTAGGACTTGCGTTAGTATTAGCTATAGGTATGACAGCATGTACTAAAAAAACTGAACAACCAGATGAAAATGCAGGAAAAAATCCAAACGAATCAGTAAATAACAATGAAGGCTATATGAATTATTATTCAACAAGCTATAATGATTATATAGCAGGTTTAAATAGATATTCTATTTATGATACTCCAGAAAGTATAAATAATCAGTTTAAGGATAAAGAATATCCAGGAAATGAAAAATATTTAAGTGATGTAAAGGCAGCATATAAAGACAGTAGAGATAAAATACAATCATTTGTAGATTCTCTTAAAAAAGATGGTAAAACAGAAGATGCTGAATTAAAGAAAATGAATGATGAATTAATAACTGAAGGTGAAAGATTAGTAAAGGATATAGATTCTAGACTAGCAAAATTAGATAAAGTATCTGACGAAGATATGAAAAAAGGTCAAAATGACTTTATGAAATTAGTTCATGGAACAGAAGATGTTGGAAATGATATAGGTAGTGGTTTTAGAAAAATGATAAAAGATATGAATGATAGATTAGGAATAACAGGAAACAATAAAAAATAGTTATTTATCTTTAATTAGGAATAATAAAAAATAAAAATTTTAAATAAATTTATTGACAAATATTATTAATAAATATATTATATATAACATAGCAACAAATGATAATCGAATTAAATTAAATAACGTCTTATCAAGAGTGGTGGAGGGACTGGCCCTTTGAAACCCGGCAACCAGTATATTTTATATACATTGGTGCTAAATCCTGCAACTGATATAGTTGATAGATGAGTATAAATAGCTTTTTAAGCCTGAGTTTATACTCAGGCTTTTATTTTGTTAGATACAAATTTAAAATACATAAATAAAAATAAACATACAAATTGAGCAGAATATGTGGGGAGGAAATTTTATGGTTAGCATAAAAAATGTTAATAAGTATTATGGAAAGACTCAAGTACTTAAAGATGTAAGTATTGAGATAGAATCTGGAGAAATCTTTGGGATAATAGGTCATAGTGGTGCTGGAAAATCAACACTACTTAGATGCATAAATGGGCTAGAAGAATATCAAGAAGGTAGTGTGCTTGTATCTGATAAGGAAGTAAAGTCATTAAATGAAAAGCAAATGAGGGATTTAAGAAAAGAGTTAGGAATGATTTTTCAACACTTTTCATTACTTGAAAGAAAAACAGTATTTGATAATGTAGCATTACCTTTAGAGTGTTTTGGATATACAAAGGCAGAAATTAAAAAAAGAGTTTTAGAGTTACTAGAAGTGGTTGGTATATCTGAAAAGAAAAATGATAAACCAAGAAACTTAAGTGGTGGTCAAAAACAGAGAGTTGCAATTGCTAGAGCTTTAGCACTAAACCCACAAGTACTTCTTTGTGATGAAGCAACTTCAGCACTAGACCCAAATACTACAAAATCAATTCTTTCATTACTTGAAGATATAAACAAAAACCTAGGAATAACAATAATAGTTGTAACTCATCAAATGGAAGTTATAAAACAAATTTGCGGAAGAGTGGCAATAATGGAAAATGGAGAGGTATTAGAAGTAGGAGATACAGAAGAAATTTTCTTGAGAAATACTAAGGGACTTAGAAAATTAATAGGTGAAGAAAGTATAATTTTACCAAAAGGAACAAATATAAAAATACTATTCCCTAAAGACATTTCTAATGATGCTATTATTACAACAATGGCAAGAGAGTTAAACATAGATGTATCTATAATATTTGGGAAATTAGAACAATTTAAAGAGGATATTTTAGGTTCACTTATTATAAATGTTTCAGATAAAAGCGGAGAGAAAGTAAAACAGTATCTTACAGATAAGGACATAAGATGGGAGGAAATGATAAATGAATAGTCTAATTGATTTTTTAACAACACTATTTCCAAATGCATTACTACAAACTTTATATATGGTCATAGTACCAACTGTAGTGGCAACAATATTAGGATTTATACTAGCAATTATATTAGTAGTGACAAAACCAGATGGATTAAAACCAAATAGCACGATTAATAGTGCACTAGGATTTATAGTAAACATATTTAGAAGTTTCCCGTTTATGATACTTATAGTTGCAATGATTCCAATAACAAGATTAATTGTTGGAACAAGTATAGGAGAAACTGCTGCAATAGTACCAATAACTATTGGTGCAGCACCATTTATCGCTAGGATTATAGAAAGTTCATTAAATGAAGTTGATAAGGGACTAATAGAGGCTGCCAAATCTTTTGGGGCTACAAAAAAACAAATAGTATTTAAAGTTATGATAAAAGAAGCAATGCCTTCAATTGTATCTGGAATTACATTGTCAGTAATTTCTATACTTGGTTATACAGCTATGGCAGGTGCAGTAGGAGCTGGTGGACTAGGTAATATAGCACTTATTTATGGATACCAAAGATTTGATACAGCAGTAATGGTTTATACAGTAATAGCACTTGTAATACTAGTTCAAATAATACAAGGTTTAGGAAATCTAGCGTATAAGAAACTAAAATAATTTAATCAATAAAACATTTTTAAAGGGGGAGTAAAAAATGAAATTAAAAAAATTATTATCAGTAGCATTAGTGTCAGCAATAGCAATATCAGCAGTAGGATGTTCAAACAAAGAGGATAAAAAAATATTAGTAGGGGCATCATCAAATCCACATGCAAAAATATTGGAAGTTGCAAAACCTTTATTAAAAGAAAAAGGATATGATTTAGAAGTAAAGATATTTGATGATTATGTGCTTCCAAATACAGCCTTAGATGAAGGTTCTTTGGATGCTAACTTCTTTCAACATATTCCATTTTTAGAGGAGACTGTTAAGGAAAAAGGATATAAACTTACTTATACATCTAAAGTTCATATAGAGCCAATGGGATTCTATTCAGAAAAAGTTAAATCATTAGATGAAGTAAAAGATGGAGCAGTTATAGCTGTACCAAATGATGCGACTAATGGAGCTAGAGCACTTAAATTATTAGCAAAACATAAATTAATAGAAGTAAAAGATGGCGAACTTATAACTAAAAAAGATATAACTAAAAATCCTAAAAATATACAAATAAAAGAAATGAATGCAGAACAATTACCAACAGTATTAAAAGATGTTGATGGAGCAGTAATAAATTCTAATTATGCTTTAACAGCTAATTTAAATCCTACTAAAGATGCAATAGTAATAGAATCAAGTGATTCTCCATATGTAAATATAATTGCTTGTAGAGAAGATAATAAGGATAGTGATAAGATTAAAGCTTTATCAGAAGCTATGAATAGTAAAGAAGTTAAAAAGTTTATACAAGATGAATATAAAGGAAGTATCGTTCCAGCTTTTTAAATTAAATATACAAAATCTATAAAATGAGTAAAATTTTAAAAACTTTACTCATTTTTTTTTATAACTAGAAAGTGACAAATTTTTTGGGAGAATTGTGGTAACATATTTATAGATAAAACTATATAAAAATGAAGAAGTGGTGGGGAATATGGAATCTAAGGGAACTTTAAGGAAGAATAAGGTCTATATATTGGCTAATGGGTTATTTTTAATTATTGCACTTTTGAATATAAATTTGTATACAGTTTCCATAAATATGTATAGGATAATTTTACTTTGGATATTTGGATATTCTATAGTTTATATAACTAGTTTTGAAAAAGATGAATTTATAAATATACTAAAATTAGGATGCCTTGTATTAGTTTTTGTGGGGATTTTAGGCATAGCAGAATTAGAGATTCAAAAATTCCAAGTTATGATACTCAATTTAAGTATAATTAATATATCTACATTTATATACTTAACAATTTCTAAAATAAAAAAACTGAGAATAAGTCATTTGTTGATTTTCAACAGTACTTTTGTAATAGTAGATTATTTTCTACGAAGTATTTTTAATAACTTTTATTTGAATATGATTATTATGTCAATTAATATTGTCATATCTTTGTTCAATTTATTGTTTGTATTAAACAAAATCAATAGTGAAGCTGAACATTATAGCTTAATAAAAAATTTATCATACTTTGCTTTATTTGCAACTATTATAGGTTTTATAACAACTTGTCAAATTAGTATAGTAGATACAGATAGATTAATAGGAGTAGTGTATTTATTGTTATGTAATCATACTTACTATGTGTATGTATACAGTCTAAGTAATAGAATAGTATATCCATATTATGAATTAAATTCAATAA
Organism: Clostridioides sp. ZZV15-6597; assembly: GCF_020657815.1. Lineage (NCBI taxonomy): Bacteria > Bacillati > Bacillota > Clostridia > Peptostreptococcales > Peptostreptococcaceae > Clostridioides > Clostridioides sp. ZZV15-6597. The sequence goes on from NZ_JAGWCT010000100.1 coordinate 11,919, forward strand.
ATAAGAAGTTAAGTAAAAAGTCAGAACAATTAAGTAAGATAAATCTAGCAATAGAAAAGGATATGACTATACAGAAAACATTAAAAAATTACATAGATGAAAGAAAAGAGTTATTAAGACAAGCACTTGATACTATACCAAATGTATGGATAATAACAGATTATGATTTTAATATAAGTTATACAAATAATGCATTTAAAGATGAATTTTCAAAGGACATGAAAAACTTTTATCACATATTAAATTTTATAAAAGAAGATGAGTGTGTAGCTGAAAAGCTAAAAAAATTTGATAAGGATATAAGTATAATTGATAAACAAGTAGAGCTAAATAATAAAATATATTTGCTAAGTTTAAGTAATAATGAAGAAGAAAGTAATTATTTAATAAGCTTAAATAATATTACAAATGAAATAAAAATGGATAAAGAGATAAGGGCTATAAATAAAGATTATGAAAATATAATATTAAATATACCCTCTCCTATACTTGTAAGAAGTGCAGAAGGTGGTATAAAGAAGAATAAAGTAATAAGCATAAATAAAAAATATGAAAAGAGTTTTAAATGTACATCAAAAGAGCTAGTTAATATGACATTAGAAAAATATTTTGAAACTTTTAACATAGATTTCTTTGATAATAGAGACTTTAAAAGATTAAATCTAACAAAAGAAAAGAAAGCTGAAATAGTAAGTTATAATGATACAGCAAATTGTATAGTTAATTTTGTAATGTCTGATTCAGATGGTGAAGAACATGTTGAAGAAGTGAGAGTTGGAGATTATTGGTCAAATAATAAATTATTTAAGTTACTTACATTTAGAGATATAACCAAAGAAATAAATATACTTAGAACAGTAAATGAACAAAAAATAATATATGAAAAATTATTAGATGCTATACCAGAGGCTATTTTTCTTGAAGATTTAAGTACATCAAGAGTACTTTATACAAATAGAGCTTTTAGAGAATTATTTGGAATATCAAGTGATGTACTAGGAGTAACAACACAAAAATATAGAAATATCTTAGTAAAAAAATACATAAACAATTTAAATATAGGTGAAAGAGAAAAAAGTATTCATATAGTAAATGAAAACAATCATATTAAAGAAGTAAATATGATATCAAGAACCTTATACTTTGGACAGAAGAGAAGTAGAGTGAGAATCATTAAAGATTTAAGTGTACAAAGAGAGTCTGAGAGACTTAAAAAAGCATTAATAAAACAAAGACAGTATGACCAGATGAAGATGGAGTTCTATGCTAATATATCTCATGAACTCAAGACTCCTTTAAATAATATCTATAGCTCAGTTCAGCTTATCGAGAATCTTTATAAAAAAAGCAAGATAATTGACTGTCAAGATATATTAAGAGAACACATAAAAATAACTAAACAAAACATGTTTAGATTATTAAGATTAATAGATAATATAATAAATATTTCTCAAGTTAAATCAGAAATATATAAGATTAAAGCAGTTAACTTTGATATTATCGATATAACAGAAAGAATAGTTACATCCATTAGCAGTTATGCAAAATCTAAGGGAATCGACTTAGTTTTTGATACAAATGAGGAAACTATGAGAGTAGGTCTTGACCCAGAATCTATAGAAAGGATAATATTGAATATATTATCAAATGCTATAAAGTTTACTTTAGAAGGTGGAGAAATACTTGTAGGAATATATAAAGAAGGTGAAAATGTAGAAATACTTATAAAAGATACTGGAATAGGTATAGAAAAGGAAAAATTAAATGACATATTTAATAGATTTAAACAAATTGAAAATAGTGGTATATCAAATGAATTCGGCAGTGGAATAGGATTGTGTCTTGCAAAATCGTTAATTGAAATTCAAAATGGAGAAATTTATATAGATAGTAAATTAGGAGAAGGAACAGAGGTGAAAATCATATTCCCAATTAAAGAAGTAGTTGAAGAAGTCTATGATAAATCAAATTACAATGATAATATTGAAAAATTCGAGATAGAATTTTTTGATATATATAAGTAGTAAATATTGAAATCCATTATTTTATATATTAATATACAATTAAAAGCAGACTAATTTTACTTATAATTTTAGCTGTATTTAACTGACTATAAATAAACTTTATGAGGTGAAATTTTGGAAAAGGATTTTTTTAGGAAAAATGGAATTGATTTAGCTAAATCTATATTAGGTAAATATTTAATAAGAAAGTATGAAAACAAAACAATTGTTACCAAGATAGTAGAGACAGAGGCATACATGGGTATAAATGACAAAGGTGCACATGTATATGGTGATAAAAGAACTGAGAGAACTAAGCCTCTGTATTTAGATGGTGGACATATATATGTTTATTTAATTTATGGTATGTACAATTGTCTAAATCTATCAGCGAATATAGAAAATGTACCAGAGTGTGTGTTGATAAGAGGTGTCGAACCAATAACTTCTTTAGATGAGATATCTATAAATAGATATAATAAATTGTATGATAATTTGAGTAAGTATCAAATAAAAAATATTACTAATGGACCAGGAAAACTTTGTAAGGCTTTAAAAATAGATAGAAGCTTAAATAGTAAGAGTATAATGGGTGAAGAATTATATATAAGTGACTTTTATTATGATAATGAAGGAAAAAAGGTATTTAGTGAAGGTGAATTGGATATAAAAACTAGTAAACGTATAAATATAGACTATGCAGAAGAAGCAAAAGATTTTTTATGGCGTTTTTATATAGAATAAGTACTGATATCAATAAGATATATATTTATAAAAATTATTTTTTATAAATATATATCTTATTTTTTACAGAATTTTTATTTTAGTATAAATAAATTTATAGAGCAGAAGATGTATTTTTAGTAGATTTTTATAATTATTTTCAATTGTTTTGTTTATACAAACAAAGATATATTTCAAC
>NZ_JAGWCT010000101.1:0-14737 GCF_020657815.1 Clostridioides sp. ZZV15-6597
GCTACTCATGCAGGAGTAACAGTAGGAGAAGATGGAGGAAGTCATCAAGCTATAGAAGATATATCTTTAATGAGAGGTATACCAAATATGGTTGTATTAAATCCAGCAGATGCTTTAGAAGCAAGACAAGCACTATTTGCATCTATTGATTATAATGGACCTGTATATATAAGATTAGGTAGAGCTGCAACTCCAGACGTAAACAGTGAAAACTATAAATTTGAAATAGGAAAAGGAACTGTTTTAAGAGAAGGCTCTGATATAACAGTAATAGCTACAGGAATAATGGTAGCAAAAGCATTAGAAGCAGCAGAAGAACTTGCTAAAGAAGGTGTAAATGTAGAAGTTGTTAATATATCTACAATAAAACCTTTAGATGAAACATTAATAAAAGAAAGTGCTAAGAAAACTGGAAAAGTAGTTACAGCAGAAGAGCACAGTATAATTGGTGGTTTAGGTTCAGCTGTATGTGAAGCTTTAGCAGAAACTAAAGATGTAGTAGTTAGAAGAATTGGTGTTAAGGATGTATTTGGTCAATCAGGTACACCAGCAGACTTATTAAAACATTACGGATTAACTACTGAAGATATAGTAAAAAACATAAAAGAATTATTATAGATGTAAATATCATTGAATAATAAATTGATTTGATATAAATCAATTAAAGCTGTCTTAAAAATAGAAAGAAATTTCTACAATGGGACAGCTTTATTTTTACGATAATTGTAAAATATTATATAAAAAGGGGTGCTTTTTAATGAAAATATCTATTGGGTGTGACCATGGTGGTTACGAGTTAAAGGAATTTATAAAAGAAAACTTAATTAATAAAGGTATAGAAGTTGAAGATGTAGGAACAAATTCAAAAGAAAGTGTAGATTTTCCAATATATGCAAAAAAAGTAAGTCAAAATGTTCAAAGTAAAAAATCAGATTTAGGTATACTTTGTTGTGGTACAGGAATAGGTATGTCTATTGCCGCAAATAAATTTAAAGGAATTAGAGCAGCAGTTGTGTCAGATTGTTTTTCAGCCCAAGCTACGAGAGAACACAATAATACAAATGTACTTTGTTTAGGGGAAAGAGTTATTGGAAAAGGATTAGCAATGAGAATTGTTGAAGAATGGTTAAATTCAAGTTATAATGGAGAAAGACATGCAAGAAGATTACAAATGATTGATGATATAGAAAATGAAAACTTATAAATAATGAAAATTTATGACTAAGGAGGAAAGTTATGTCTATTATTTGTGCTTCAATAATGTGTGCAGACCAAATGAACTTAAAAAAAGAACTAGAAGCTCTTGAAGAGGCTGATGTAAAATTGCTTCACTGTGATGTTATGGATGGAATATTTGTCAAAAACTTAGCCATGGGACCAGAACTATTAAAGTCAATAAGCGAAAATACAACTATACCTTTAGATATTCATTTAGCTACAGAAACTCCAAATAAGTATATTGATATGATGTCTTATATAAAGCCAAAGTATATTTCTTTTCATGTGGAATCAAGCACAGATGTAAAAGCTGATATACAAAAGTTGAGAGATTATGGAATAGGGCCAGTGTTAGCAATAAGTCCCCAAACTAGTGTAGATAAAATAGAAGAATATATAGGTTTAGTTGAGGGTATCTTAGTAATGACAGTAAATCCAGGATTTGCAGGTCAAAAGTTTAATCTCTCTGTTTTAGATAAGTTAGATAAGCTTACAGAGATATTAAAAGATTATGATAATCCTCCATTTATAGAAGTTGATGGAAATATAAATAAAGATACTATTAGACTTATGAATGGCAAAAAAGTCGATATATATGTTGTTGGTACATCAGCTTTATTTAATGACAAGCCTCCAATTTCATATAAAGAGAAGATAAGAGAGCTAAAAGAAAGTATAAAATAGTTAATAATAAAATTATAAAATTTGTATATTTAGATAATGTAAATTTTAAATAAATTAGGAATTTTATAATATTTAATAAAAATTTTAATTGAGTAAGGAGAATGTTTATGGGTGACATATACAAACTGCAAAATGGGACAGATATTAGAGGAATAGCATATAAAAATGATTCTAAGGAAGTTAATTTAACTGTAGAAGAAGTAAAAAAAATAGCTAAAGCATTTCATATTTGGTTAAAAGAAAAAACTAAAAAAGACAAAGTAACTGTTGCAATAGGAACTGATTCTAGAATAACAGGGAGTCAATTTAGAAACACTGTTATTGAAACTTTAATCAATGATAATTGTAATGTAATTGATTGTGAGATTGCTACAACACCAGCAATGTTTATGACAACTATTATGGATGGATACCACTCTGATGGGTCAATTATGATTACAGCTAGCCATTTACCTTATTACTACAATGGATTAAAGTTTTTTACAGAAAATGGTGGTCTAGAAAAAACAGATATAAAAGAAATGTTGGATATAGCTGTTAAAAATGATAGTGTACAGTCTGAAAGAGTAGACAAAAAAGGTACAGTTGTAGTAAAAAATTTAATAGAAGATTATTCTAATTTATTGATAGATAAAATTAGAATAGGTGTAAACTCAAGTAAAAACTATGAAAAGCCTTTTTCTGGACTTAAAATACTAGTTGATGCAGGAAATGGAGCTGGAGGTTTTTTTGCTGAAAAAGTTTTACACATACTGGGAGCAGATACAACAGGTAGTCAATTTTTGAACCCAGACGGTATGTTCCCAAATCATATACCAAATCCTGAAAATAAAGAAGCAATGGAAAGCATTTGTAAAGCCGTATTAGATAATAAGAGTGATTTAGGAATAATATTTGATACAGATGTAGATAGAGCTGCTATTGTAGGTAAAAATGGTAAACCAATAAATAAAAATGCTCTTATAGCTGTTATATCATCAATAATATTAGAAGAACATCCAAATACAGCTATAGTAACTGATTCTATTACTTCAGAAGGTCTTGCTAAATTCATAAGCGAATTAGGAGGAAGACATCATAGATTTAAAAGAGGATATAAAAATGTAATAAATGAAGCTATAAGATTAAATAGTGAAGGTGAAGAGTGCCATTTAGCTATAGAGACATCTGGACATGCTGCTTTAAAAGAAAATTATTTTTTAGATGATGGAGCATATTTAATAGCTAAAATTTTAATAAAAGTTGCAAAACTTTCTTTAGAAGGAAAGACTATAGAAGAATTGATAGAAAACCTTGAAGAAGCAAAGGAAGAAAAAGAAGTTAGAATAGGCATCAATAAAGAAGATTTTAGACCATATGCAGAAGATATATTAAAAGAATTAGATTCTCATGTTAATGATGTTGATGGATGGTCTGTTGCACCAAACAACTTTGAAGGTATAAGAGTTAATTGTAATGAAGCAAATGGAGATGGTTGGTTTTTACTTAGAATATCATTACATGAGCCATTGTTAGCTTTAAATATTGAATCAAATAAAGTTGGTGGAGCAGAAGAAATTTACTCTGAATTAAAACTTTTCCTAGAAAAATATGACTTAAAAGGTCTTTAGGATTAATAAAAAACATACACTTATATTAAAGAATGGATGTAAATTTATACCTAAGATTACAAATATTACAAAATTGTAATCTTAGGTAACAGATATGTAACTGATTATGGAAATTCTATGTGATATTATAAATACAGAGAGATGAAATACATGATGATTTATAGAGAAATATAATTTAAAATGTATTAATATCGCACTAAAAGGTATAATCAAATAAATATGTAAATATAAACCCCAACATTTAGAAAGAGACCTCCAAGGAGGTTTTTTTCTTGTTTACTCCTAAAAAGCATAAAAAATAATTATGTATAGATATAAAATTTTTTCTTTAAACAAATACACAATGTCATGATATAATAACTTTATTAGAACGATAAGGGGATAATAATATTATGTTTAAGAACAAATATGTTGAACGTGTTGAGCAGTTTATAAATGCATATTTTGTAGATAGGGATGTGAAAAAATGTATGTCTTTTTTTCACAAAAATATATGTTGGATTGGTACTGGAAAGTTTGAAGTAGGGAATAGTATTGAAGAAGTAGAGTATTTATTAGAAGAGTATGTAAAACAATCACCAGATAGTTTTATTTTAGAAAAGTTATGGCTAGATAGTAAAGAATATTCAAAAAATTTACATACTGTATTTGGCGAGTATCTAGTTGGTAAGAAAACTAAAAAAGGTTATAATTTTCAAGTAGAAATAAGAATAACATACTTATGTGTTGAATGTGAGGGAGAAATATTAATAAGCAGTGTTCATACTTCTGTTGCAAATGATTTACAAAAAATAGGTGAGTATTTTCCGATAAGTTTAATGGAAGCTGAAAATAATAGATTAGAGGCAATTATTCATGAAAAAACAAAAGAAATAGAAGAGCAAAAAGTTATGTTGTTAGAGGCAAACAGAAAACTTCAGCAACTAGCTATTACGGATGAATTAACTGGTTTATTAAATCAAAGAGCCATTATGGGAAATATAAAATATACTGTTAAAGATAATTCTAAAAACTATGCAATAATGATAATTGACATAGATAATTTTAAACATGTAAATGATAATTATGGGCATTTAGTGGGAGATGAGGTTATAAGAGTGATGGCCTACATCATTCAATCATTTAGAGATTACTATTTATTTGCTGGTAGATATGGTGGAGATGAATTTATTGTTTTGACAGAAAATATAGAAAAAGCAATTCATATTGAATCTAAAGTTCATAATAGTCTACTTAAATATAATTTTAAAGACCTCGACTATAAAATAACTGTAAGTATTGGAATTTCTGAATGGATAGACTTTGATTCTTTTGAAGCATTTTTAAGTGAGGCAGATAAAAAACTATATAAAGCTAAAAAATCAGGAAAAAATAAGACTATATATTAGAGTAAGTATATAAGTATATTAAAAATAGTTTTATGATTTTAATAAGGTTGTAAATTGCAAGTTAACCATTTATAGCATGTAATTTAAAATAAAAATTATTTTGAAATTTACAACCTTATGTATTTAATATTAATTAATTTTTTTAAAAGAAAGGGCTACTTTAAATAAATCAGCATCTATAATTATTTCCATAGTTGCATTTTGTAATTCAATTATATTTTGAGAAATTGATAAGCCCAGACCGGAGCCATCTGTATTTCTTGATATATCACCTCTTCTAAATCTTTCTATTAATTCTTCTGGTTTTAGATTTAATTTATCATTTGAAATATTTTTAAATGTTACTATTATATTTTCATCTTTTATAAACATATCTATATAAACTCTAGTATTTTTCATAGAGTATTTTAGTATATTGCCAATCAGGTTTTCAAATACCCTCCAAGTCTTTTTTCCATCTATCATAGTAAATACAGATTCCTCAGGTGTTTCTATTATAAAATCTAAATTACTGTTTTGAATTTTATCTTCAAGTTCTACTATACTTTGAATTAAGAGCTCTTTTATATCAGTTTTTGTTATATTAAATTCCACATCACCACTACTAAGCTTAGAAGCTTCAAATATATCCTCTATTAATAATTTTAATCTTTGTGATTTTTTATCTAAAATATTTATATAGTCGTTTATTGTTTCTTTATCAAAGTCATTATTTTTTAACATATCAACATAGCTTAATATAGATGTAAGTGGAGTCTTTAAGTCATGAGATACATTTGTTATAAGCTCTGTCTTCATTCTTTCACTTTTTATATTAGCATCTACAGCAGCCTCAAGACCATCTGTTATATTATTTATACTCTTGGATAAAGCAGATATTTCATCGTCTCCTATCACTTCCAACTTATATTTTAGATTTCCATTTTCAATATTTTTTATATTTTTCGAGATATTATTTATGTAGTTAAACTTACTAGATAAAAAGTTGTATATAGAAGAATAAGAAATTATACTTACAAGTGTGAATAAAACCTCTATAACTATTGCCTCAACATAATATACACGCATAAATAATACTAAAACTATGTACTGAATAATTGCTTGTATAACTATAGAGATTAAAAAGGTTATAGATAGTTTCTTATTTATAGTTTTTCTATTATATATGCTAACAAGGTCTGAAAAGAATCTATATGTTATAGACATATCTTTTGGATTATAGCCACCATGTTTTATATTTTCATATATTATATAAATTACAGATAGAATAATAAAATTAAATATAATTAAATTGGCATTGTAGAACATTTTAGTATTTGTAAATATATAAAATCGTAATGCTAAAAGTATTAAAATTAATATAAGTATAATTTCAATTTTTATCTTAGAAAAGAAAGTAATAATGTTTTCTAAGAGTTTAACTTTCTTTTGGCTATTTTTTTTATATAATATAAGAAATAATACAGATAATAAACAACTTGCTAATGTAATACCTTCACAAATAAACTTTAAATTTGCTTTTGGTAAGGACAAAGGCGTACCAAAATAATAGAAATAAGGTATAACCTCCTCATTATAGAAATAATTATACTGATTAATATCAATAAAGTTATTATTTAAATCGTATATTGTTTCAAATAATGTAGAAAAGGAGAGAAATAATAGTAATAATAAAATAAATTTTGCTCTTGAATCATTAATAATTAAGTTTTTCAATTTTGTAACCAATTCCCCACACCACCTTTAAATATTTTGGTTCTTTTGAGTTTACTTCAATCTTTTCTCTAATTCTTCTAATATGAACAGCAACAGTTCTTTCACAGCTATAAGCATCTTCATTCCAAACTTTTTCATAAATCTCATGAGAGGAGAATATTTTTCCTTTTCGTGATAGGAGAAGAGCAAGTATTTTATACTCAAGAGGTGTCATTTTAACTTCTTCACCATCTAAAGAAACTATTTTTGTATCTGTATTTAGCTCAAGACCTCCACTTTTTAAAATATAATTAGTATCGTTTGAGTTATTTGCATTACTAAAGTCTCCTAAGTTTATATATCTTCTAAGTTGAGATTTTACTCGTGCAGTAAGTTCTAGTGGATTAAATGGTTTAGTTATGTAGTCATCAGCGCCCATATTAAGACCTATAATTTTATCCATATCTTGTGATTTTGCAGATAGAAGGATTATAGGAATATTCTTTTTTTCTCTTATTTTGAGTGTAGTTTTAAGACCATCTAAATTAGGCATCATTACATCCATTATTATTAATTTAATATCATTTTCAATTAATATATCCAAAGCTTCTAAGCCATCGTATGCTTTTAAAACATTAAGATTATCAGGTCTTAAATAGAATTCTATAGCATCTACTATTTCTTTATCGTCATCTACGACCAATATATTTTGATTCACTTTATTATTCCCCCTCGAAATTTTATTTTTAATCAATCTTTATTTTATACTAAAAATTGGTTTCAGAAAATAGTAAGTATATTAACTGATTAGCTCTAAAAATATATTAACAAATATAAATAACAAAGGAGTTTCATAATTATTAAGAATTTATAACAAATATTTATTTTAAAATAAATATTTGTTATAAATTAGGGGTGTGGAGTATAGAAGGAACATTTTTATCATTTAATAATTTATCAAAAGACTTGTGGTCAGATTTATAACCAATACCTTCTCTGCATTCTGATTCATCAATAAGTTTGTATTGTTCACACGCATTTTTTACTTTTTCATAATCCTCAATAGAATGAGCTTTATAAACTATCTTGTTGTTAAAACTTATTTCATGAGCAAACTTAGGTTTTACAAAGTATTTGGCATCTTTGATTTGACCAGAGTTATACAGACCTTGAATGACAGAGCCATTTTTTATATGTTGTAAATGGTCATCTAACTTATAAGTATGTGCTATATGGGTTACACTTTTAAATTTTTTTTCAAAAGTAATTGCAATTTCTTCCATAGAGTTAAAATTAGTAGTACCATTTACATTTTTTTCTGGCAATATTATTATATTTTCTCTTTTTACTCCTAGATTATTAAGAGAAGCTAAGAATTCTCTATTTCTATATTCTGATTTTTGGCTATCTGTAAGAGTTTCATATTTTTTATATCTATCGAAAACAGATATACCACATCCAGTAGATACTAAAACCACAAATACATGATTTTTTCCTCTTTCTTTTACAGCGTTTACAATAGCACTGCCAGCCCACAATACTTCATCATCTTGATGTTGAACATAGAAAACAACATAATCTTTAAATTTTCTATGACTATAATTAATATAGCTATTAAAACCTGTTAAAATAAAGCATAAAACTAAAATGATAGATAAAATTCCATACTTATTTATAGTAAACTTCTTGTTTTTAAGAGTCATTTAATCATCTCCTGAAAAGCTGTCTTAGTTATATTATCAATCAAAGTATTAAAAATTATTTCTTAAAAAGTAAAAATTATAGAGTAGATTAATGGAATAAATTTTTTTTGTGCTAAAGTAAAATTAAAAAATTTTATATATAAGTAAGAAAAAAGAAGGGATGGTTTAGATGGTTGATATCTTTTTTTATATCTTCTATCTGCATCATTTTAGACAAGTGATTAACCCTTTTTCATTGCTTTAATTTAGTACGGTGTTAAGTATTTAAACTAAATTCAAAGGCGCAAATTTAGTATTATTAACGCCTTTGAAAATTTAGACACTGTTATAATTTTGTTTGTTTATATTCGTTTATATAGTATACTAGTAAAATAGTATTAACATTAATTACACAACGATTTTAATTGTGCTTTTAAGAATAATGTTATATTTTTAAATATAGTTCTTTTATCAAGATCATTTACATATATATCTTCAATACATGAATTTACAATAAATTCCTCACATAAATCCACTTCTATGCCTAACTTAGGATTATATCTATAACCATTTATTGTAACTATTGGTTTTCCAGGTGGTGAAATAACTATTCCTTCTTCATATGTCAAGCATTCAAATTTGGCATATGGAATTATATATGCTAAAAATGGTACTTCATAATGTGCAGAATGAACTGATTGTTCATCTACTAGAGCAGTATATACTATTTTCTGTTTTAATAAACCATTCACTATTAGCTTTCTTCCATTTAAGCATGTTCCTTCAGCATTTTGTAGTATTGTAAATGCACTAGTATTTTCACAATCAATTGGTATTCTACTTAAACTTTCAACAAGTATAATTAATACACCATTTTCTCCAATTAAGATATCAAATGAAGGTGTAATGATATTATTAATTATTGTTTGTAAAGTTGTTATTAATGTTTCTATTAATGGTCCTTCAAGTGTACTAACTGTTTCAAATATATCATTGATAACATTTTGTATAGATTTTAGTAATCTTATTAAATCGTCTGCTCTGCATATTATAGAATTAAGAGATTCGCATACTATTCTTGCTATATCAGTTTGAATTGTATCTAACAAATTATTAATATCAAATAAAAGAGAATTTACAGATGGTTGAACTAAATCTAGTAATCTTTGTAGTTTAGCTAATAAAGGATTTATAATCTCGCCTAATCCAGGTATTAAAGGTATGGCATCCTTAATTGTTGATATTAAATCATTTATTCCACCAATCAATGTATTAATTGGTGTCTGTATATTTGTTTCTAGAAACGCATCTAATATAATTTCTATTCTATTCAATATATCTAAGCTAATATATAAATTATATGATTTATATGCAAATGGAGTTTCTATAAGTTTTACTGAAGTAATTGTTGCACTTGCATAAACTTGATCTATATTTTCTATATCAGGTTTTAATCTTGGGATGGGAAGTATCTCAGGAATTGAAATCTCTGTCCAATTTAAGTTTTCCTTTTTACATCCATTCATATTTAATTTTGATACATCACATATACCTAAAGTTTTGATATTAAAGTCACATTCACAAGTTTTTTTATTACATCCCATTTTTATTCCTCCTCATTTTATTTAAATTACTTAACATATTTTTGATGCCTTTATAAAAATAGTTGTATTTTTAAAGACACTTCTTTCTGATAATACACATGCATATATATCCTCTATATATGCTGTTATCTTAAATTGTTGGTATAGTGGTGTATTTTTGTCTATTATTATAAATACTGAAAATGGTATATTAAAATGTGCAGAATGAACTGATTGTTCATCTAGCGCTGCTGTATAGATTATTTTTTGTCTTAGTAGTCCTTCTATTATTAATTTTCTTCCTGTCAAATTTGTACATTCTCCATTTGGTATAGTTTCTCCTGGTATAGAGTTTCCATTACATGAGATGTATCCGTTTACCAAAGGTGTTTTTATTACTCTTTGAGATATTATATCTACACAAGAATGTACCTCTACTATATCTTCTATATTTGGCTTTTGTGATGGTATATCTACTGTTTCTGATACAAAAAACTCTGTCCATTTGTTTTTATCTTCAGGACAAGGGCATTGTAAAACTTTTTCTATTTTTGATTCTGGATAGACACCAACAATATTTAATATCTTATCATCACAACCGCATTTATCATGGAATTGATAAGATGTGCCATTTGTATAATTAGAATTTAACATTTCCTCTACTCCTTATTTTTATAATTTTATAATGTATTTCTTGGTATTGCATATAATAATAATGTTGTATATTTCGATATAGTTCTTGCATCTAATAGGCTTACAGACAAATCTTCTATACACGCATTTACTTGATAATCTACATCAAGTGAGTCTAATTTCATTAATTGTGTAGCATTATTAAAAGTAATTTTATGTGGTATAACTATATAGCTTGAAAATGGTACATAAAAATGTGCAGAATGAACTGGTTGAGATTTTTCATCAGCTGTATAAGATATTTTTTGACACAATTCACCCTCAACAATAATTTTTCTTCCTGTAGAGATTTTTCCTTCTAAGTTTGGTATAAAATCACAATTAGCATCTAAAGGTGATATAGGTGTCTTCACTACTTTTGTTCTCAATATATTCACTGATACATTAACTGAGTTTATTTGTTCAATATCTGGTTTTTGTATTGGGATATTTAAGGTTTCTGGTATATACATCTGAAACCAATAAGGATATTGACTTATAACCTGTGTAACATCGTCTGTGTCACATAAACCACTTACATCAATTAAATCCATATTACAAGCACATGCATTACTATTCATATTTATCTCTCCTTATATAATTTATTGAAAGTTTTTAGCTCTCAATATAATTTATTTAATTTTCGACTTTTTGTTACATATTTTTGAATATTTTTATTTTTTTAGATTTTTTATAACAATATATGATTCTATATCATATATAAAATGTATATAGAAACTTCAATCTCTATATAATTATAAAATTAAGGAGATATTTATATGAATGAAAGTATTTTAAAAACTGGAATTACCCCCTTAGAAAATTATCCAGATAACAAATGTATGAAATACTATAAAGAATTTATAGAAGATGATATACTATGTGTTCCAACACAAAAACCAGCTATAGAATGTATTAATGAAGTAAGTGTAAAGATATGCATAGAAGATAAGGAGATTATTAACACTATACTAGGGCCAAAATTAATTATAAAAGGATTTAAAAATATTAAAATTATATATACTGGAGATAATTGTCAGCAGTCTCTTCATTCTGCACATTGGAGTATACCATTTTGTCAATTTATCTTGTTAAAAGATTTGAGATATGATAAATGTGAGAATATTATAGAAACAATTTTTATTGGAATAGAGAATATTTGTGTAAAACACTTTGATTGTAGAATGATTGATTTATCACTATTATTTGTAATTTGTCCACAACTTCATAATTGTAATAATTGTAAATGCTGTAGAAGTTATTGTATGCATAATCCAAATTTATGCTATTATGATAATGATACCTGTTCAGATAGTTGTAATAATGTTACACCATGTAAATATAGTCTTGGTGATAAATATAATAGCAAAATGAGATACAAATAAATATTTAAATAAGAGACAATAAGTATATTTACATATATTTATTGTCTTTTTATTCAATTAAAGTCAGTTTTTATAAGATAGAATAAAAGAATCATTATAAGTAAATATATAATAAATTAATATAATATAGTATTATTAAATTTTATAATTATTACGATTTGAGTTAAAATATTGGAACAATTTATATATCAGTAAATTCAAGGTAAGAAAAAAAGACCTCAATTACATATAAAAATAAGGTCTTTTTATGGGTTTTAAAAAAAGTAAAAATATTATAGATTTTTACTTATACAAAAGAAGCTATCTCCTATAGATTTTTAAATCCATTGAAGTAACTTCTTCTGTATTATAGTTTGCATCTTATTATAAAGTATTTCAAATAGCCAAAAAATTATATTATTTGTATTATTTTATATATTTAGCTATCAAAATATATTAGATTAAAATAATATACTCTATTATACTTAACATAGTTTTTTAAAGCTTTTGTTTTTTATAAAAATAAAATTTTTAGTAGTTTCTATTGCATTTTTTTGTATAGCACTGTTTTTTGTACTTATCAAAACATTCTTGTATATTATCTTCATAGTTGTTTATATAAGGTGAGTTTTCATAATAAACATTATAATAGTCACATCCATGATGTTCATCGTGTTTACATTTTTTTGAACCACATTTTATAAATGCAATGGCCAATTTAATTAGTTCATCAATTAACTCCTCTATTTGATCTAATTCTTTTTCTAAATCACAAATTAGACAATCACAGAAAGAAGATCTTACATCTTTTTCATCATTGCATGAAATACAATCACTACAGAATATTAATAGTATAATTATTTTAGCTATAATAGATATTATTAAAAGTATAATTTGTACTAATAAGCAAAATAATTTTCCTACTAAAAATTCACATTTATCATTACAGTTTATTTGTCTTATAGCTTCAGCTAAACACTCAGATAATCTAAAAGCTCTTTTTAATTCTTCTCTAAGTTTGCAATTTTTTACATAGTTAGAATCTATTAGAGATTCTAATTCTTCGGAAAATTCATTTAATATGCCATTATCTAAATTGAAATTTAAATCTTTTTGAAAATCCAATTTAACTTTTGCATCAGATAAATCATAACTTTCACCAACTAAAAAATATTTTATTATTCTCCATATTTGACAAGGTGTTAAATAAGCTCTTGTATTTGTATTTAAATATTCTTCTTTTGTCAATCCAATTACTAATTTCATTAAATCACTAGAACATGATTCTAAATTATTCTTATAATATTCTAAACTCTTTGTATTATCCATTCTTTACCACTCCTATATATTTATTAGGATAAATTCAATATCCTAATATATATATATGACTTGGGTACATTTATGATACAAATAAAAACAAAATTTTACATTAATATATATAAAAATACTATTTTTACTTGAATTATATAATTTTTTTATATTTTGTGTAAATATATGAATGAACATGTGAAAGAACTTTTATGTAATAGAGGTATAATAAGAGTATTGGATTCTATAAGTAGATTAAAAGAATTTTTACATAAACTAAAAAATCGTCCTGATAGCAATCAAGACGATTTTAATGAATAAATCATTACTTAAATTATTTTGAATTTGAAACTTCGATCTAGACTAATAGATTGTAGTTTATTTTTTGTTTTTAATACAGATTCACATCTTTATCATATTGTACTTTAACAAAAAATAAAACTTTGAATGCTAGAAATATATTTTAGTTAATTTTTTAACAAAATATTATTTAAAAGTAGATAAAACTAAAAAGGGGGTTTTAGAAAATAAGGTTCATTTAATTATACTTACTTACTAATACCATCACTTGATGCAAACAAGATTCTACTACATTTTCTCCGTACTCTAGTATAAAATCATCTAACTGTGTATCTATAAAATCACAATAATCATATGAACTGCCAATATAAGCAGTTAACATATGTGTACATCTATCCATTTTATCTCTAAACATATATTATTATCCCCCTAAAAAACTTTCATAAAAACAAAAAGAAAAATATCTTTTTGGCAACTGGCTGACATAACTTATAAGATATTTTACAAGTCTTAGTCCCTATAGCTTTGCGTCACTAAATTTCTCTAGTTTTGCCGATTTAGTTTTATTCTACAACTACAATAATATAACAGAATTAGTTATTATTCAACATAATTATTTGAAAATTGGATAAATTTATAAATATGAACGTTATTTTACTTCAAAAAAATAAACTAAACGTATAAATTATATGGTAAAAATTACCTGTATCAATTGTGATTAGAAGCTTCTATTATTAATTTGAGCTAGGCAGAATTTGAGGGAGTGACAAAACGTGGAAGAAGAAATATTAATAGAAGGCTTAGTAAGAGTAGAATTTGTGGTAATGAACTATCTATGGGAAAAAGGTTCCTTGATATCTAAAAAAGAAATAATAAGAGACATAAAGCAGATGTATGGATGGCATAAGAGTACTATAAAAATAGTATTAAAAGGATTAATTTGTAAGGATTTTTTAGCTAGAGAGATTATAAGATTTCAATCGCATTATAAAATAATAATAACTAGTGAAGAGTATGATACTTTTAATAAAAAAGTATTAAAATCTACTAAGAACAGAAAAATTATACATTCTCTTACGACGATACATAAGCCCATGAGTAAAGAAAAACTAGATTATTTAGAAGAGTATTATAGGAATTTAGAAGAATAATTTAGTATAAATTGGAAATATTATTTATACAAATTTTCTTGTTTTAAAAAATTTGTTGATATAGACTTTATCTATATATAAA
>NZ_JAGWCT010000102.1:0-14564 GCF_020657815.1 Clostridioides sp. ZZV15-6597
GAGTATTAAAATGTGTTAGAAAACTAAGAATACTTAATAAAGAAATCTATGTATTTTACAGTTTACTCTACTTTTAATTCATTTGACTAATTATTGTAAAAACTATTTATTTTATGATAATTAAATTTATTTTAAAAATAACTAAAAAGTTTTAGTTTTTATATACTATTAAGTGCCTAAATGTTCATACATTTAAACGTACAATTAATACAAAAAATATATATTTAAAGTTATTCTTGTTGTTAATCTCAACAAACTATTCATCTTTTTTAATATCTTTTACCCATTTTTCAACAGAATTTAATTCTTCCTCATTTACCCCCTTTTTGAACAATGCCTTCATAAAGCTTTCAATAGAACTTCCATGCATATTATCTAGAAAAGTTTTTGTTTCAAAATGTAAATATTCATCTTCTCTAATAATAACTGTATAATGTGTATGTCTATCTATCTTTTTCGCATCTAAGAATTGCTTATTTACTAATCTTGATAAAAGTGTTAGTGTTGTAGTTTGCTTCCAATCATATAGTTTTTCCATAGCTTCAATGACATCTTTTGATGTTACTGTAAAATCTGACCCCCAAATAAATTTCATGACCTTTAATTCTGCTGGTGGTATCTTAGTAATAGTCATATGATTTTACACTCCTCTCAAACTTATATTTTCAGTACTACCCAAACATATAAAATCCCAAAGTAAAAAATAAATTTTATTTTTATATATATTAAGTATAACAGATTATTAAGTTAAAATTCTAATATTTAAGATAATATACCCATTTTATAATCAATAAATATCAATCTTTGAAATAACTATAAATTTATTTCAAAAACTATTTTTGAGTTTATCCATATGTTATAATAAATGTATAAAATTTTGATTGGTGGGTTATATATGAATGCATTTATTAGAAAACGAAACAAGAATTATGTAGTTTATCTCGAATTTACAGATGAAGATACTGGAAAGAGAAAACAAAAGAACATGGGTATTTTTGATAAAAAAAGAGATGCGAGCAAAAGGTTAAATGAAGTAAAGGAAAGTCTATATAAAGATGGCTTTTTAATTCCAAACGAAATCACTGTCTCAGAATTTCTCTTAGATTTTTTAAAAAAGTACAGTGAAAATATATCATTAGCTACATACAATAATTATGTTAGTATTTGTAAGAATTATATTAATCCCTCTATTGGTAAATATAAAATACAGGATTTACATCCAATTCATATACAGAACTACATTGATAAACTATCTCATAAATTGAATCCTCAATCAATTAAGATTCATATAAATATATTGAAACTTGCAATAAAAAGAGCATATAGGCTCAAATTAGTAAAAGAAAATATCATGGATAATATAGAAGCTCCAAGATATAAAAAATTTAAAAATGAAATTTATGACAAAGAGCAAATGATAAAATTGTTGAACTTATCAAAAAATACATATATGGAATTACCTATTAATTTAGCAGTTGGTTTAGGTCTTAGAATTTCAGAAGTTTTAGGTTTAACTTGGGATAATATTGACTTTGAAGAAAATACAATAACTGTAAATAAGATAACAGCTCGAATTAATGGCTCTGTAATTCTTAAAGAACCCAAAACGGAAAGCTCTATTAGAAAAATATCTGCTCCAAAGGAATTAATCTTTTTACTAAAAGAATATAAGATAAAACAAAATAAAAATTTATTAAAGTCTTCTATTAGAAATAGTCGTGACTTGTTATTTTTCAATAAAAAATGTGAACCTATTGCTGAAGATGTTATGAGTAAAAAATTTAAAAGATTTTTAGAAAAGAATGACTTGCCCCACATTAGATTTCATGATTTAAGACATTCACATGTTACTTTACTTATAAATTCTAAGGTACCTATAAAAGTTATCTCAGAAAGAGTTGGTCATTCAAATATAAATACAACCTTAAGTGTTTATTCCCATGTTCTAAAAGAAATGGATAAAGAAGCATCTGACAAAATTTCTGAAAACTTATTTAATGCTAACTAATATTACATTTTTTTGATTGTATTTACTCTAATCTTTATTATCTATAAAATTAATTTTTACTACTAATAAAATTAAAACTAAATTAATATTCAAATTTAATTTTATAATAGAAGAGTTAAAATATATTTATTACAAAATAGTTTTAGTATTATAAATACAGCTTCTACTTCTCAAATTAGGAGGATTGTTATGAAAAAAATTATATTCAGAAAAGCTACAGCAGATGATATGCTAGATATTAATAAACTTGAATTAGATGTTTTTTCGGTAGAACAAAAGATTCCAAAAGATATAATCCCTATTTCTCAAGATAAGAATCCATCATGGTGGTGCACAACAATTGATGATGTTATTATTGGAGCAGTTGCATCTTGGTACGAAAATAGACAAGTTCACTGGGGTAGATTTGCAATTAGAAAAGATTTTCGTAGTCAGCATATCGGAACAAAACTAGCATATTTTTCCATTGATGATTTATTTTCTCAAGATATTGATGAAATTTTTATGGAAGCACGTGACACAACAGTTAAAATCATTTGTAACTTAGGTGGTATAGTTACTGGTAAAGCTGAAGATTTTTATAATGAATCAGTAACCCCTGTAACTTTACAAAAAATACATTATCATAAAAGAGAATGTCTATAGACTCATTATATTATATAATTTTTGCTTATTATGTCTCCAAATATTGTTGTAATTTGACACAATGTAAACAATCAATTTAGATTTGGAGACATGTGCTTTTTTATAATCTAAAAAATCCATATATCTTTCTATTCATAGTTCCATTTGCATTATCTCTACAATCCTATTTACTACAGTATATACTAAATAAAAAACCTCCTAATATTGATTAAATACCTACACACTTATATAGAGTATTCTCAAACATTAAAAGGTTTTTATTCTAATAATTATATTTAGTAAAAATAATATTTAAACTAAATAATTATTTATTTTTCCCATACATTTTAGCTAATTGTTCTTGTATATCTTTACTTTCTAAATACTCATCAAAATCCATCTTTCTATCCATTATTCCATTTGGAGTTATCTCTATAATTCTATTTGCTATAGTAGATATAAACTCATGGTCATGAGAAGTAAATAAAAGCACTCCTGGGAATTTTTCAAGTCCTTTATTGACAGAAGTTATACTTTCTAAGTCTAAGTGGTTAGTAGGGTCATCTAACACAAGTACATTTGCATTTGAAAGCATTAGCTTACTAAGCATACATCTAACTTTTTCTCCTCCAGATATAACTTGAGCTTCTTTTAAAGCTTCTTCTCCAGAGAATAACATTCTACCCAAAAATCCTCTTATGAAACTCTCACTTTTTTCTTCAGAAAACTGTCTAAGCCAGTCAACTAGAGAATACTCTACTCCATCAAAAAACTTATTATGGTTTTTTGGAAGATAATCTTGAGAAGTAGTTACTCCCCATTTATATTCTCCACTATCTGGTTCAAGTTCTCCCATAACTATATTTAAAAGTGCAGTAGTAGCTATTTCATCACCCATAAATACTACTTTGTCATCTCTATCCAATCTAAATGAAACATTATCAAGTACTTTAACTCCATCTATAGTTTTTGTTAAATTGTGTACTTCTAAAACTTCATTACCAATTTCCCTAGCAGGTGTAAATCCTACATATGGATATCTTCTTCTTGATGGTTGTATATCTTCAACTTCTAATTTATCTAATTGTTTCTTTCTAGATGTAGCTTGTTTAGCTTTTGAAGCATTAGAACTAAATCTAGCTATGAATTCCTTTAATTGAGCTATCTTTTCCTCAGTCTTTTTGTTTTGGTCTTTAGCAAGTTGTAATGCTAATTGACTTGATTCATACCAGAAGTCGTAGTTTCCAACATACATCTGTATTTTACCAAAGTCAACATCAACTATATTAGTACATATTTGATTTAAGAAATGTCTATCATGTGATACTATTATAACTATAGACTCTTCTAAATCCATTATAAAGTTATTTAACCAATTTATTGATTTGAAATCCAAGTGGTTTGTAGGCTCATCCATTAATAGTATTTCAGGTTTACCAAAAAGTGATTGTGCTAACAACACTTTAACCTTCTCTCCACCAACTAATTCTTTCATTTGTTTGTAATGCATATCCTTAGTTATACCAAGACCCATAAGTATTTTTTCAGCATTAGTTTCTGCATCCCATCCATCAAGTTCTGCAAACTCACCTTCAAGCTCAGCAGCTTTTATTCCATCTTCTTCGCTGAAATCTTCTTTCATATATAAAGCATCTTTTTCATGCATTATACTCCAAAGTCTTTCATGACCTCTTATAACAACATTTAAAACAGTTTCTTCCTCATATTCGAAGTGGTCCTGTTTTAAAACTGACATTCTTTCTTTATCAGTTATAGATACACTCCCTGTATTTGGTTCTATTTCTCCTGATAATATTTTTAAAAAAGTAGATTTTCCCGCACCGTTAGCTCCTATTATTCCGTAGCAATTTCCTTTAGTGAATTTTAAGTTAACATCTTTAAATAGTTCCTTATCACCAAATCTAAGTCCAACACCTGTAACTTGTAACATTAATGTATTTTCCTTTCTTTTTGTTCATAATTTATTTTATCATAAAATTTTGATAACATTTTTATTATCACGTAAACAGCATATTTTTTATACCAAATTCGTGAAATATTTATTAAAATTGTATTAAAGATTGTAAGTTTCATAAAAATTAACAATCTATTATATTATACTTATAAAAAATTCAAATTGCAACTTTATTAATTCTTTTACACACTCTAAATACTTTATTTGAATCTTTAATCTGTTTTAGCTATTAGTTAAAACATAGTTTCTGTATAATTAATCATAGTTTATATATCATTAATACTTAAAAAGAGTACCTAAGTTTGTAAGTACTCTATTTTTATGATTTTATATTTTAGCAAAATTACATGCAGGGTAAGTACATACATCACAGTTCATACAAAGACCACCATGACCATATTTAGCTATATCATATTTGTCAAGTTTTTCATCTATTAAAATCCTAGATAGAACTATATCAAATACTGTAGTTTTATGATACATTGCACATCCAGGTATCCCCATAATCGGAACTTCTCCATAATAAGCAAGTAAAAACATTGCTCCTGGTAATATTGGTGAACCATATGTAACTAAGTCAGCTCCAGTCTCTTTTATAGCTGTAGGTGTGACATCATCTGGGTCTACACTCATTCCACCAGTACAACAGATAAGTTCTGCTCCTTGACTTATAAATTCTTTTATTGCATTTTTTATGATATCCTTATCATCTGGACATATAGTTTGGCCTATAACTTCACATCCAAACCCCTTTACTTTTTCTTCTATTACTGGTCCAAATTTATCAACAATTCTACTGTAAAATACTTCATTTCCAGTAGTAACGATTCCTACTTTTTTAGGTTTAAAAGGTATTACTTTGACTATTTTTCTGTTATCAACTACTTTTTTTGCCTCTTCTAGTTTTTTCTCATCTATGACTAGAGGTATGACTCTTGTTCCAGCTACTTTTAGCCCTTTATTTACTACAAAATTATTATGAAGAGTTGCCATCATTATTTCACCAACACAATTTAAATCAAAAAGTGCATCAACATCTATTTTTAAAATCCCATCACATGCCGCTATAAAGTCTATCTTTCCTTCTTTTATTTCACTGAAATCTAAATTTTCTCCAGCAGTTAATTCTTTTAAAAATAAAGCTCCTTCATTTTCATGAATCATTCCCTCTGATTTTTCCCATACATATAAGTTGTCTTTACCAAGAGATAATAAAACTGGAATGTCTTCTTCTTTTACTACATGTCCCTTTTTAAATTTTCTTCCTTTAAATTCTCCTGGTATTATTTGAGTAATGTCATGACATAAAACTTGTCCAACAGCATCTATAGTTTTTATTAATTTCATAATTTGCCCCCTATTCTTTCATAATCCACTTTCGTATCAATATCTAATAACATTTTTTTGGGAACTTCTACATATTTTATTTTTGATGAATTCTTTAAAATAGTTTTCCCTTTTTCATCTTCTTTAAGTGCCAACAATTCCTTTTTTTTGCTAAATGGAAATATAACTGGATTTCCACATACATCTTTGCATCTTGGAATTACTATAAAATTTCTATCTAATTTAAAAGTATTTATAATTTTATCTATATATAAATCATCAATAAATGGTTGGTCTCCCACAAAAAACATATATCCATCACATTTTGAGCTATTTAAAATTCCTAATTTTATGGATTCACTCTGACCTATATTTGCATCTTTATTATCTACATATTTAAAGCCATATTTATTACATAGTGCTAAAACTTCTTTATATTGACTTACAACTACAACTTGATGAAAATTAATTTTACTAACTGCCTTAAGTACATGTTCTATTATAGAACATCCATCATATTCCAATAAAAGTTTATTTTTTCCCATTCTTCTGGCAAATCCTGACGCCAGTATTACTGCATTTATCATATATATCATTCCTTAACATTTATAATGTATTGATATTGTTATGATTTTATAGTATCTTTATTGATATTATCTATATATATAATATCACATAAACTATTTTAATACTTCAATATCTTATACAAAAATTTTGTTTTATACTTCCATAAAATATATCTATTTCGCTTTCATGCTCTTTAATAATTTTAATTAAATTTATAGCTAAACTTTCATATATTTCATTTTCGACTTTATTAATAAATAATATTTTTTTTCCATGATAATTTTTAAACAATCCTTTTGGATTTAATACTACATTTTTTAAATTATCAAGGCTTACTTTAGGATTATCATTTATATTACACATATTTAAATTAGTTATTTTTTTAAATTCATCTAACCTATGTATATTTTCTTCATTAATATCCATTCCAAATGAAGTTATATCTAATATACCTATAGTTTTTGTAGTTTTACAATATACTACTGGTTCTCCATCATTCCAACCTTTAAGTTTTTTTCTCTTTGAACCATCACCTTCTATCAAGACCAAATCAAATTTATCTATCATTTTTTCTAAATCAGATAACTTTATTCCTACTATTTTATTTTCATTATTTATACAGCTTCCACATACTGTTACTCCATGACAAATAGATGGAATAGAAGTTCCATCTATTGTCATAAATATATTGTCATAATCTTTTCTATCAGGTAAATATATTTTAGTAGTTGTTGTAAGTAAAACTTTTAGCTTATCTCTATAAAAATTCGCAAAGTATTTTATAAATGAAGTTTTTCCTCCTGCTCCAACTACAGTTATTATTTCATTTGCTCCTATCATATTTGATAATTTCACACTTTCACCTCTCATAACTATTTCTTTTAAATATCCTAAATTTTATTTATTTGAAATTTATAATTTAACTTTTTTAGTAAAAGTGATTTTTGAAATTCTATAAACTAAAAAGTAAATAGATTCTGTTGTAAACAACAAGGCGGATCCAATTCGCCGCTAAGCTGTAAGCTTATACGCTATCAGTTTATCTTTTAATTATTATTAAGATATTCTTATTCTTTGTGGTTGCTTTAACACCTGAGGATTATTCTGCAAATAAGATAAATCAACTATTTTTGATTTTTTTAATATATTAAGACTTGCATTTACATCTGCGTTTATAATCATACCCATACTAGATTTATATTGACCACGTGTTATTCTTTCTCCCTTAAATTTGTATTTCTGTACATCATCCAAATTAATATCAGGAAGATAATCATTGGCAAAAAAATCGGATTTACTAGTATAGCTTTCTTCTTGTCTAATGAAATTAATATTTTTTATTTTACATAGGTACTCTAGTTTTCCTTTTATCTCTCCAAAAGGAATTCTTATAAAATTTCTATATATTTTCTTTTCCATATTATCACTTTTTTCTAACTTAGCATTATATCCTACAATTAAATTGCCAATATTATTTTTTACACAGTAGTCAATTATGTAAAAGCAAGTTTTATTTACATAGTCTTTAACCTGATTATTTCTTTTATTCCATACTTTAAATTGTTTTCTTGTAATTAAACTTATATTCTTTTTTAATTTTAAAGCCTCTATTTTATCGTTTTGCTTATTTGCCCATTGATTCACAGACTTAAGCCTTCTCCCATCTATAATAAAACTATCACCTAAATTGGTAGTACAAGTACATAAGTTTTCTAAACCTAAATCTATTGCCAGTGCATTTTTTTTATTTGAAACTTCCTCTGATTTCGGTATTTCATAACAATACTGAATTTCAAAGAACCTAGCCTTATGTTTAGGTATTATTCTTATTTCCTTAACTTTTTTGTCTAATATATTATTTGGAACTTTTATACTCACCTTTCCATACATTTTTTTAAATGCTGGAGACATAGGAACATTTAAAATTCCATCGTCTTTAATTCTTATTTGACCTATTATTATACTAAAAAAACCTTCTTTGTCTAAATACTTAGGTGATTTTATTCCTCTAAAATCATACTTGCCTTCTTTAGCTAATTTAATTAAACCAAAAAATGACCTAAACGAACTATCAACTTCTTTTAGTATTTGTTGTGCTACATTACTATTGAGTAGTTTATAGTTTTCATTTTCTTTACACACATGATAATTAGCTTCATAATTAAGATGCTCTCCTTGATTAAAGTAATGTTGTCTGACATTATATGTACCAACATTATACAAATTCTTTGCTAAAAAGCACATCTCTCGCAAAGCCTGATATTCTTTTTTAGTTAAATTTTTTAATTGTTGTCTCTGAGTCCCATAATGTATGTTTTTTGTTCTATTTGGCATAAACTCACCTCCTTTAACTCTTACTCTATTAGACATTATATATGGTATTTTTAGAAAGCACCATATATAATGTCTATTCAATTACTTTATTTTACAAAATAACTTAATTTTATACTTTATAGTATATCATTTATTAAATTTATTTGTTATTGTTTTTCATACTCATGTACACTTTTTCAAAAGTTATAGGAAGCTCTCTTATACGAACTCCAGTAGCATTAAAGATTGCATTTGCAATTGCTGGTGCTGGCGTATGTATAACTATTTCTCCTAAAGATTTAGCTCCATAAGGTCCTCCTGGGTCAAAATTATCAGCAAAATCTACCAATATATTTCCTACTTCTTTTTTTGTAGGAACCTTATACTGCAAGAAACTGTCTGTCAATAACTTTCCATCTCTATCAAATTTAGGGTCTTCATACATTGCAAACCCTATTCCCATCATTACTCCACCTTCTACTTGTATTCTAGCTAATGTTGGATTTATAACTGTACCACAGTCTGGGACACATGCAAAATTTATTACCTTATATTCCCCTGTATTTTTATCTAATTCTATTTCAGCAAATCCTGCTATAAATGGTTTTATTCTTTTTAACATACCAAATGATTCTGTTGCTTCTAAAACAACTGGTACATCGTCACTTGAAAACCCAATACCTCCAACTGACTCTCTTCCTAATTCCTCTAATAACACAAATTTACTCTCATCATTCTTAACAAAAATTCTATCTTCACTTAACTCTAAATCTTCTTTTTTAGACCCGAGTTTAGATTCTGCTATTGAAAGTAATATTTCTTTTAATTTGTTTGCTGTTTTTATTGTTGCATTTCCTGTAACTGTTGTAGTACAAGAAGCAAATGCTCCTGTATCATATGGACATAGGTCCGAATCACCTGTATAAACAGATATTCTATCTACAGTCGTATTTAAAGTCTCAGCAGCAATTTGTGCTTGAATTGTATCAGCTCCTTGGCCTAAATCAGCAAGACCAGATAATAACTTATATGTCCCATCTTCATCCATTCGTATAGTCACTGTTGCCATATCCACACGTGGTATACCAGAACCATGATTTGCCACTGCCATACCTACTGCCCTTACCTTGTTATTGCCTATATCTTTACACGGATATTTATCATCCCAATTAATTAATTTTTTCCCTTTTTCTATACACTGTTTTAATTCACAGCTTAGTATTTCTTCTTCTGCTGCTTTTCCATTAGTATATCTATCTATTATGTTTTTAACTCTAAATTCAAGAGGGTCTATACCAACCTTATTAGCTAATTCATCAATAGCACTATCTATTGCAAATATGCCTTGTGTAGCTCCATAACCTCTAAGTGCACCTGCTGGCAATCTATTAGTATATACTGTTCTAGCATCAAATCTAACAGCATCAATATCATTATATATTGGTAATGTATTATGACCTGATTCTGAAGAAACAGAAACTCCATTACCACCATAGGCACCTGTATTATTTAGTGATTTTAATTCTATCGCCTTTAAATTTCCTTCTTTGTCTGCACCTACTCTAACATCAAAAAACATTTCATGCCTACTATTAGAACCTACAAAAGTTTCACTTCTTGTAAAAACGAATTTTGCTGGTCTTCCAGTTTTCATAGTCACAAATGCAGTAAATATATCTGTTGCTGCTATATTCTTTCCTCCAAATCCACCACCTATTCTAGGCTTTATTACCCTTATTTTAGAAGAAGGAATCCCCAATACTTTTCTAAGTATTCTCTTTACATTGTGTGGTGATTGTAATGATGACACAACAACAATCCTATCATTTATATCTTTATATGCATATGACCTATGAGTTTCCATCATACAATGTGATTGACTTTGAGTCTTATATGATGCTTCTACCACAAATTCACTTTCTTTAAGCTTAGCCTCAACATCACCAAACTCGAAAAACTCTTTTGATACTATATTATTTTTTGCATCTAATCCAAAAGGATATGGTTCTACTATATCTTGTTCTGGATGTATAATAACTTCATTTCCTTCTGCTTCTCTTGCATTAAATACAGGCTTTAAAATTTCATACTCTACTTTTATCATTTTTAAAGCTTTAATGGCTGTTTTTTCATCTTCTGCTGCTACTAATGCTACCTCATCTCCAACAAATCTAACCGTATCTTCAAGTAAGACTCTATCATAAGGAGATGCTTCTGGTTCTGTTTGACCTGGAACACAATATCTAACTTGTGGGACATCTTTATAAGTATAAATTCCTACAACTCCTGGAATTTTTTCAGCTTTTGACGTGTCTATATTCTTTATTTTGGCATGTGCATGTGGACTTCTAAGAAGTTTAACAGTCAAAACATCTTTATGCATAATAAGGTCTTCAGTATATAGAGGCTTTCCTGTCACAATTGCTGTACTATCTATCTTTCTTATCCCCTTATTAATCATTATCTATTACCTCCCTCAATAGCACTATACATCCTCTTAACTAGCGCACTTGCCATATCTATTCTATACTCTTTGCTTGCTCTCATATTACTTCCATAAATTAATTCTTTACCTACAATAATAGATGCTTTATCTATATCCTTTTCTTTACTCAATATATTACTTGCTTCAAGTGCTAATTTAGCCCTTTGAGGTCTTGCTCCAATTGCTATTTTATAAGTATCATTTTCTTTTAACATAGCTGAATTTAATATAGCAAAATCTCCTGTACATTTTCTTATTGAATCAAACACAGCTACTGCATCTTTCTTAGGAAGTATTACTTCAATTAATATATCTTTATTTAATTCACTATCTAAAAACTCATTTAGCTCTAATATTCCACTATTGTATAACCTTACCTTCGCACCAACAACTAAAAGTACTGGAATCAAGTCAGAAAAACCATATTTCGAAAATACACTAGCTCCAATTCTTGCTCCTTGTCTAAATTGAACACCAACTATATTAGAAACAGCACTTGAGACTATTCCACTACAATAATTTTTAATAGTTTTATTTATTTCTAAACTTCTCAAAGATGTATCTGCTCCTATTAGTATATTTTTTTCATCCTCTTTTATATAGTCTAGATTTATATCCTTTAAATCTATGGCTGTTCCTATGTTTTTATTGCTTAATTTTATAAATCCGCAACCACCTAAAATAACATTATTTTTTTTAGAAATTAAAATTTTATATGCTTCTTCCAGGCTTTGTGGAACAGAATATTCTTTTATAGTAACCATCTTATCCCCCTTATATCATATTTATTAAAACTCTAAACCTATTAAGTACATTGCTTTAATTTTTATAAATATATAGTAAACTTAATTTAGTTCTATTAATTTTTTACTCTATATATTTTCTTTTTTATTTTTATTGTCCTTACCTTTTGAAAATTTTATCATATATAAACCTTGAACTATTATGGCAACCATAGCCCCTGAAACTACACTCGAATCTGCAAGTAATGTTTCTATAAATTTTGGAGATTTTTCAAGCACTTGAGGAACCACCATAAATCCTATGCCAGCTGCCATAGAAAGACCTAATATCATACTATTTTCTTGATTAAAACCATCCATACTAACAAGTCTTAATCCAGAGGTTGTAAGAGTTGAAAATATTACGAGAGTTGCTCCTCCAACCACACAAGGAGGTATTGTTCTGATTAAATTAGCTAACAAAGGTGATACTCCCGCCAGAAATAATCCAATTCCTCCAATAGCTAATACAAATTTACTTATAATTTTTGTATTAGAAACGATTGCAGAATTTTGACCAAACATCCCCATTGGAGTAGCAGAAAATAATGCTCCTATTGTAGATAATACTCCATTTCCTAAAACAGCAGAAGAAAGTTCTTCATCTGTCACTTGTCTATTAAGCCCTCCTACTGCAGAAAGTGTACATGCTCCCATAATATCAGCTATTTCAACCAAATATATTATTGAAAACATTACTACAACCTCAATCTTTATATCTAATCCAAAAGCAAGTGGTTTTGGAAGTGCAATCAAAGTAAACTCTTGAATTGAAGAAAAATTTACTATTCCCAACATTAGAGATAAAATATATCCAAAAATTATGCTAACTAATATTGATGCATCTTTAAATAATCCTTTGCCATATTTATTTAATCCTAATATCATAAGTGACACAGCTATTCCAACTATAAAATTAATTGGTTGTCCAAATGTCTCATTCCCCATACCTCCAGCCAAGTTTTTTATTGCTATTGGGAAAAGTCCAAGACCCATACATGCAACTATCGTGCCAGATACAACTGGAGTAAATATAAATCTTATTTTTTTAAGACCAAAACTAATTATGATTATTACTATACCAGCAATTATTTGAGAACCAAATAACACAGGTAATCCATACTTACCTGCAACAGAAACTCCAGCTCCTATGAACATTGCTGTAGCTCCCATTATAACTGGTATTCCTCCTCCCAATTTAAACCCTTTAAATAGTGGTATTGGATATAATTGTAACAAAGTTGATAATCCTGCAAAAATTAATGCAGCTTGAATCAATAGTGTAGACATTTTATGATCAAGTCCAGCTACATTTGCAATTAATATTGCTGGTAAACAACTACCTATTACCATTGCCATTAAGTGTTGTAACCCCAAAGGTATTGCTTCCTTTAGTGGTGGTATTCCGTCTAATTCAAATTTTGATGTACTTTTTGCTTTCATAATAAAAACTCCCGTTACATAAAACTTATTGAATTATATAAATACTTAAAAATTTAATATATTAAACTAAATGACTTTTATAAATCTTACTATACTCAGTAATACATTTAAGTTTTCATACTTAAAAATCATGTGCAACAAATTTAATTATTAACAATCAAATTTATTCTATTATTTTGTATATGTTCTATAGTGCTTTACAAATATAAGAGTATTGTAACTATGGACTTTAAAAATTTTTACAACAATTCTAATCCAATCTAAATCTTTCAATCTTAATCATTATAAGTTATAAGTTTTCATAAGTATTTATATCTTGTAAGTTTTAAACATTTACCTATAAACGCTACTTTATAGATGCCACTTTAATTTTTAAGTGACCTCATACTTTCATATGAGCGTAGACTATTTCTTCATCTTCAGCATTACCTGTTAAGAGCAACCCGTTTCCACTATCAATAGCTTATAGTGTACTCTCTTTCGAGATAGTCGTTTGACCTTCCTATTTCTAGGCTTGGCGACCAAATGTCCATTGTAAAGTACTTAGGCTCTCACCATATACCATCCTTGCTATTGTTTCTGGTTTTCACCACATTCATAAAAGTTTCTTTCTATCTTTTATTGTAGTTGCAAGGCTTTAGGATTTACTGGTTTTAAAGTTGTGTCCTACATAAATTTCTTTATGTACGGGGCTAAAAGTACAACTTATTTAATATACTTTTTTATTACCCCCTGTAAATAATATTATTTACTCTTTCACTGTTTTTGTTATTAAATTAATTACATAATAATTAATTTGAGCATAAAATAATTTTCAAATTGAAAATCAAAATATTTATGAATATTTTATAATATAATTATCATAAGACAGAAAAACTTAATAAGCTATGTATCTCAGTTGTACCCATGTACTCTCCTTTACTATATTTGTATCTGCAACATAAAACATACAAGTTTCTATCTAGCTTATAAATATAAACCAATATCTATAATTAAAAATAGTAACAGTATTGTATAATACAATCTTTATGTATATTACTG
>NZ_JAGWCT010000103.1:0-14546 GCF_020657815.1 Clostridioides sp. ZZV15-6597
ATACTATACATGTCTATATTATTTTAAATATGATATATGTTTATATTATTTTTCTTATAAAACAATAAAAAAAGCAAAGACATTTTTAAAATTCACCTAAGAAATATATAATCTAAAAAATTATAAACTTGGAAAATAAAAATTTGATTTTAAAAATATGTAAAATACAAAATATTGGGCTAAATACTGAAGAAATAATGATAATTATGCTGTTGGAAAATTATGTAAAATAATGGTAAAATATAGTTTATAATAGAAAAATTGATTTATATTATAATTATATTTATTTTTTTGGATTTATGCACTTAGAGGATGCATAATTTATGCTGATTACTACTAAAAGTGCATATATAATATTATGTTATAAGTTTTCATGAACTTCTATTTGAAAGGGGAGATTACAAATGGATAAAAGATATTTGGAATCCAGTGTATTTGAAGCTTTTCAAGACAGACTTTCTTATGTTTTCAGTGAATTTGATTATATCTATGTATCTTTCAGTGGAGGAAAAGATAGTGGTCTATTATTGAATTTAGTTTTGGATTATAAAAGAAAATATAATATAAAATCCAAAATAGGAGTATTTCATCAAGATTTTGAGGCTCAATATAGTATGACAACAGAATATGTTGAAAAAATGTTTGAAGACAATCTTGAAGATATTGAACCATATTGGGTATGTCTGCCAATGGCTACGAGAACAGCTGTAGGTAATCATGAAATGTTTTGGTATCCATGGGATGATGAGAAAGAAGAATTATGGGTAAGAAGAATGCCAGACAAAGAATACGTAATAAATCAAGAAAGTAATCCTTTTACCTACTATAAATATAAGATGAAGCAGGAAAGTTTGGCAAAGCAATTTGGTAGGTGGATGAGAGACAAGCATAAGGGTGCAAAAGTTATTTGTTTACTTGGAACAAGAGCCTCGGAATCCTTACAACGTTATTGTGCTATTGTGAATAAACAGCATGGATATAAAGGCAAGTGTTGGATAACAAAGGAGTTTAAAAATGTATGGACAGCATCTCCTTTATATGACTGGGGACTAGAAGATGTTTGGGTAGCCAATTATAAATTCGACTATGAATACAATAAAATCTATGATTTGTTCTATAAAGCTGGATTGCCTCCAAGAAAAATGAGAGTAGCATCTCCTTTCAATGATTCAGCAAAAGAGAGTTTAAATTTATATAAGATATTGGACCCAGAAGTATGGGTGAAATTGGTTGCTAGAGTACAAGGGGCTAATTTTACTTCTATTTATGGAAAAACAAAAGCTATGGGGTATCGTAGTGTAAAGTTGCCAGAAGGACATACATGGAAAAGTTTCACTTATTTTCTGCTTGATACTCTACCTGAAAATATAAGAAATAATTATATTAAAAAATTTTCAACATCTATTGACTTCTGGAATAATAAAGGCGGAGGTTTGCCAGAAATCGCTATATGTGAGTTGATAAGAAAAGGGTATAATATAGAAAGAAATGGAATTTCTAATCATACAAAAGATAAAAAAAGTAGAGTTATATTCTTAGGGGATATACCTGATGACACAGATGATATTAAATTTACTAAAGATAT
Source organism: Clostridioides sp. ZZV15-6597 (assembly GCF_020657815.1). Classification (NCBI taxonomy): domain Bacteria; kingdom Bacillati; phylum Bacillota; class Clostridia; order Peptostreptococcales; family Peptostreptococcaceae; genus Clostridioides; species Clostridioides sp. ZZV15-6597. Next base: position 1,586 of record NZ_JAGWCT010000103.1, read on the forward strand.
ACCAAGTTGGAAAAGAATGTGTTATTGTATTTTGAAAAATGACCATATGTGTAAGTTTATGGGATTTAGTCCTACAAAAGAGCAAAGAATGAAAACAGAGTACATTAAGAAAAAGTATGAAAAATTTTTTAAGATAGGAGTTAATATGCTATGAAGTATAAAAGTCCTGTATATGAAATTATCGCAGTCCCGATTGAAAAGATAGAATCTAACGACTATAATCCAAATGCAGTGGCTCCACCAGAAATGCAGTTACTGTATAAAAGTATAAAAGAAGATGGATATACAATGCCGATTGTTTGTTATTATAATCCAGAAAATGACAAATATGTTATTGTAGATGGTTTTCATAGATATCGAATAATGCTTGAAAATAAGGATATATATGATAGAGAAGGTGGAGTACTTCCTGTTTCAGTAATTGATAAATCACTTGATGAGAGAATGGCAAGTACTATTCGTCACAATCGTGCAAGAGGTTCACATAATGTGGATTTAATGAGCAATATTATAAAGGAACTTTGTGATATTGGAAAATCTGATAAATGGATATCAAAGCACTTAGGGATGGATATTGAGGAGATTCTTAGATTAAAGCAAATAACTGGATTATCCTATTTATTTAAAGATAAAGAGTTTGGACGTGCATGGATTCCTTTTGATTCTGATACTAAATAAGATAATTAAAAAGATATGTTTTTAGTCTAAATACTATAGAAATACTATTAACCTTTTTGGAGCAGTGTTTTAAAGAACTATGAAGAAGTGTTTTAAAGAAATATGAAGCAGTATATTAAAGAAAATATACTTGAGTTTAAAGCTTTTGAATAAATACAAGTATTGAGAATAGAGTAGTGTAAGATATAAATACATAATATTAACAAAGAAAAAGAGTAGGATGATATCCTGCTCTTTTTCTTTGTTAGTACTGCTTAAGTTTTTTCATTTATAAATAAATAGTATATTTTCATAAAAAAATTATAAGTGTTATAAAATTGTTATTTTTTCGTGTTAATCTTTTTATAGAAAAGAAATTTAGATTATTACAAGAAAGGATGAATATACATGAAAGACTTAATTCTTGAAACAAAAAATTTATCAAAAAGATATGCAGAGCAAATGGCAGCTAACCATATTTCACTGCAAATTGAACGAAATAGCATATACGGGCTTCTTGGACCAAATGGTGCAGGAAAATCGACAACACTTAAAATGATTGTTGGACTTCTTCGTCCAACAGGAGGACAGATTATTTTTAATGGAAAGTTGTGGGAACGAGAATCTCTTACAAAAATTGGTTCTTTAATTGAATCACCTGCTTTGTATGGAAATCTTACAGCAGAGGAAAATCTACTAGTTCACACAAGACTTCTAGGTATTCCACATGAAAAAATTCATGAAGTACTAGACACAGTTGATTTAAAAAATACTGGAAAAAAGAAAGCTTCACAATTTTCTATGGGAATGAAACAACGACTTGGAATCGCTATTGCACTTTTGAATAATCCAGAGCTGTTGATTTTGGATGAACCAACCAACGGGCTTGACCCATTTGGGATTCAAGAACTACGTGAGTTGATTGCATCTTTTCCTAAAAAAGGAATTACAGTAATTCTTTCAAGTCATATATTATCAGAGGTTGCTCAAGTAGTTGATAAAATCGGAATTATTAGTGGAGGAAGGCTATTATTTCAAGGGATACCAGACCCAAATGAAAATCTAGAGGAATTCTTCTCTGGTGTAATCCTAAAAGGAGGAAAATAAAATGAATGGACTTAAATCTGAACTTCTAAAATACAAAAGAACATTTATGGGGAAATTGATTGTTTTTATTCCTATATTCTTTGCATTGTATTCAGGGATAACACAATCAACAATCATGAAAAATCCATTATCTCAAAGTAGCTCTTGGTCATGGGACACCCTTCTAGCCTTGGTTTTTAATACGTGGCCACTTGTATTTTTACCTCTTGGTATGGGATTATTTGCTACTTTGGTAGCTGGACAGGAAAGAAAAGCTGGGAATTATCGCACTTTGCGTGCATATAATGTTTCACCTATGGCTCTTTGGATTAATAAGGTTATGGCTATGGCAGTTTACACTCTGCTTTCAACACTAGTTTTGATAGTTGCAACAATCATTAGTGGTTTGTTTTTATCAGAAGGAGCAATCCCATTTGGAAAGATTATTGCTGGAGGCTTTGTTTGTTGGTTTGTTTCTCTTACACTTATTCCTATTCAGTTGTGGGTAGCTACATGGAAAGGAACATTCTCAAGTATGGGAATTGCACTTGTAGGTATGATGGTAAGTGTTCTTACAGCAATAAAATCTTTATGGTTTGCAGTACCATGGAGTTGGGCTATGAGGCTGATGTGTCCTATTGTTGGTGTGCATCCAAATGGAGCTATTTTGGAGACTGGAAATCCCCTTTTAGATTCATCTGTGATTCCTGTTGGAATTATCGTATCCATGGTTGTATTTGTTGTAATTACAGTAATTACAGGTATTTGGTTTAATAGGAGGGAAGTAAAATGATAGGAGTATTATCATCAGAGTGGCTAAAAACAAAACGTACAGCAATTCGTTGGCTTACATTTTTTATGCCTATAGTCATTGCACTTTGTGTTGTTGCTTATCTGGCACTTAGGTCTGAAGTTACATATAAATTTGTTTTTGAAGGTTATTTTATAGTATGGACAGCAATTATAATTCCAGTAGGAGTAAGTCTTATATCAAGTTTTATTATACATGAGGAGGAACTTGCTGGAGAATTCAATGGTTTTTTAAATACAGGAGTTTCCCGAACTAAGTTATATTTAGGCAAATTTTTTATATTGATTTTCTGTATGGCAGTCAGCACTTTTATTTCATCACTTATAATCTGTGTAGGAATGAATATCGTAATACCTGATGGAGGTAGCATTTCCCTATTCATGATGGCCTCTTTACTTGGAGTAATAGGGACGCTTCCAATTCTAGCTATTCACTTGTGGGTAAGTTTTTTATGGGGTATGGGAGCATCCATAGGAATAAGCATGGGTGGTATTTTAATGGCTGCTTTGATTGGAGGAACAAGTCTTGGGAATAAAATCTGGATGTTTGTTCCTTGGGCTTGGCCAGTAAAGATGTCAATGTTTCCATCTATTTATTTTCAGGCTGTCTCATCAACTTCAATTTATTCAAGAGCAGAGTCGCAGTTAATAGGAGCACTTGATTTGACAGGAATTGGGCTTATCATTTTTCTAGTTGGTGGAATTCTATGGTTTAACAGATGGGAAGGTAGAGCGTGCAATGATTAATAATTGTAGATGTTTTCGTAAATTTGACTAATGATAAAAATTATCAGATAATATATGAGCAGGTCACAATACAGGCTTGTTAATAATGCATAAGTATTGGAGGATAATTAAAATTGAGCAAAATATTGATTGTTGATGATGAAAGGGAATTGGTGGCCTTATTAGAAAAAAAACTGAAGTCAAAAGGGCATGAAGTACTTATCGCATATAATGGAAATGATGGAATTGAATTAGCAAAGAAACAGCCAGACCTTATTATACTTGATATTATGATGCCTGGGGCTGATGGATTTGAAGTTTGTAGTACTATACGAGACGATGTAGTGTGCCCTATCATTTTTCTAAGTGCAAAGCAATCAGAAACAGATAAAATCAAGGGATTAACTCTTGGTGGAGATGATTATATAGTGAAACCTTTTGGGTTACGAGAATTGATGGCACGTATTGAAGCTAATCTACGCCGTGAAAAGAGGTCACAATATATTAATACCGAAAACAAACGTCCAAAAATGTATTTTGGAAAACTATGTTTGGATATACAAGAGCGTGCAGTAAAAATTGATGGTGAGGATGTCCACTTGACAAAAAGAGAATATGACATTGTAGAACTACTTGCATTGCATGCGGGACAGGTTTTTTCTAGAGAACAAATCTATGAAAAAGTCTGGGGATATGATTCAGAAGGTGAAGATTCAACAGTTGTTGAGCGTGTTAAGAAGATTCGTGCTAAATTTTCTGTAGTAACACCTAAAATTGAATATATTTCTACCGTTTGGGGAATCGGGTATAAATGGAATAAATTTTAGAGAAGGAGATGTGTATATAATGAAGAGCATAAAGAATCGGTCGCTTTCAGCACAGTTTCAGAGAACACTTTTTTTAATTATAATCACTAGCGTATTGGCATCACTGATTACTTATGCTGGAGTCATTATGTTGTTTATTCGAGCTTTAAATAATAATGACATAGATGGAGAAAATTATTATGAACAGCAGATACCAGAAATAGAAAAATATATTCATAAACAAAATACTACTATTCTATCTCCTTCAAGTGCAGAAGATTTGAATAATATGATTCATGGCGACGGATTATTCTATCAGGTTGTAGATAATGACAGTAACTTTTTATATGGTACGTATAAGAAACAAATTTTTGAAACGAAGGAACAGCTATTTAATAAACTAAATACAACAATTGGAGATTCGGGAAATTTTGTCAAGATTGTTCCTGTTATTGATGATAGTGGAAAAATCGAAGGGGCTGTCCTTCTTGCTTATCAGTTGAAACTTACTTATGCAAATGGAAAGGAAAATAGACAGTGGAGAGACGATAGGGTTATTATTATTGCTCTGCTATCTCCTTTTATATATATTATAGGATTTACAATATTATTTTCTCGAATTCTTGCTAAGAATATCAATCGACCATTGAAACTTTTGATGGATAGTTCACATAAGATTAAAGAAAAGAACCTTGATTTTGAAATAGACTATTATGCAGATAATGAACTAGGAAAGTTATGTAGTGCCTTTTCAGAAATGAAAGACGAATTAAAAAAATCTTTATCTGCACAATGGAAAATAGAACAGGAACGAGTAGAGATGGTGGAGGCCTTGGCACATGACCTGAAATCCCCATTATCTATTGTAAAGGTATATTCAGAAGCTTTGATTGATGATACTGAGATTAGTGAAGAACAACGTCAATATCTTGAAGTTATAGAAGCAAATGTAGATAAAAGTGTCTCATTGGTTCAGCAAATGCAATATACTTCTGAGCTTGAAAAATATTGTATTCAGTTACAGTTAGTTCCTGTAAATCTGACTGAGTTTTTGGAGCAAAAAGTATATTACTATGAATTAGAAGCTAGAAAAAAAGAAATATCTATTATTTTAAATATTCAAAGTAATGTAGAAGAACCTATCTTGGTTGATATAGAGAAATTAGAAAGAATCTTTGATAATATCGTATCCAATAGTCTTCAACATACTCCAGAAGGTGGAAAAATCAAAATATCAGCAAAGGCAGAAAAAGAATATATCTCATATGAGATTTGTGATTCTGGTACTGGATTCAGTGCTAAAGATATGCATAAAGTTTTTGAAAAATTTTATAGAGGTGATGAGGCTAGACAAACTGAAGGTGGACATTCTGGTTTGGGGTTGTACATTGTCAAGCAATTAGTTGAGATGCTTGGTGGTTCAATCAGAATAGAAAATGCGGAATATGGTGGTGCATGTGTGATATTTCATCATAAAATATTTGATGAAAGGGAAGTGGAAGATTAATATTCCTACACTTACTTAGATTTGAAAATACTGTCGGTAATACTTTCCATGATGGTTAAATTCTTAATCTCTAATCATTCATCTTTAATTTTTTATTGGGTAAATATATTAATAAGTGATTATGTTAAGTATATAAAAGAGGTATCAGCAATATGTTGATACCTCTTGTTGTATTGGAGTATTGAAAAAAATATCTTATAAGTTCTTAAATGAATATAGAAAATTTGTGGAATAAATACAAAGTGCTTCTTAAATGAATATAAATAGATTTTACAATGAATATATAAAGTTTATACAAATAAATACAAAGAGTTTTTTAAATGAATATATAAAGCTTCTACAATAAATACAGAAGCTTTTTACAAATAAAATCTGTTACCTTGACGTAGTAAATATAGTATCATATAATTATACTAACTAAAAGTAAGTATATAACTTTAAGTTAGTTAAGGAGGATAATATGAAAAAATATTTACCTGCTTGTCCAGTAGAAATCACATTGCAAATGATAGGTGATAAATGGAAGTTTTTAATATTAAGAGAATTAATAAGTGGAAAAAAGCGTTTTGGTGAATTAAGTAAATCAATTGAAAATATAAGTCAAAAAATGTTATCACAGAATCTAAAGAGTATGGAGGAGGAAGGCTTGGTGCATCGTGAAGCCTATGCACAAGTTCCACCTAAAGTTGAATATTCTTTAACTGAATTAGGTATGACTTTGCGCCCAATATTAGTTTCTTTGTTTGAATGGGGTAATATGTATAAAGAGTATAACAAAAAGGAGAGTAAACATGAATAGAGTTGTAATAACTGGTGTTGGGGTAGTATCCCCTATTGGAAATTATGCAACTATTTGTTTGAAGAAGTTTGAGGAATAGTAGTTTTTTATTTGATTATATATGAAATTTATCAGATAATACATTGTTTACAGGATTGTTTCATGGGGGTGGAAAGTGCGTACTGAAAAAGAAATGCTTGATTTAATTATAAATATAGCAAAAGAAAATGAACTTATTAGAGCCGTTTATATGAATGGCTCTCGTACAAATTAAAATGTGCCAAAAGATATTTTTCAGGATTATGATATTTTATATGTTGTATCAGAAACAAAACATTTTTATGAAGATGAGTTATGGATTGATTATTTTGGCTCAAGGCTATATATGCAAATGCTAGGAAAAATGGACTTTCTAAGAGGGAATAATCATAATTTTGATGAAACTTATGGATGGTTGATACAATATACTTGCAGTGTTGGGAAGTCTGGAAAATATATGTGTAATTTTTTAGAGGAAGACATGTATAATCGTTTTTTGAGTACATATGCTGATGGGAAAGTAGAGAATATATGGAATGCTACATTACTAATGTGCGATTTGTTTGATGAGGTTGCTGTTGAGGTGTCCAAAAAATTAGGATACAAATACAACCAGGAGGAAGCAGATACTAGTAGGAGTTTTTTGGAGCATGTGAGAAGTTTGCCGAGAGATGCAAAGAAAGTATATTAGCTTGTTGTAAGTAACATTAAATTGTTAAATTAAAACTTGTTAGCTATAAGATGGAATTTAATTTATTAATAATATGAGGTTAATTTATGAAAAGTAATAATGAAGATTGGATAAAGCGAGGTTTTATTACAGCAGAATATATCAATAAATTTCAATCTTATTCAGATGAAGAGTTATTAGAACTAGCAAATTCATCAAAAGCAGTTGAAAGGTCAGTTTCTATAAACTTAATGTCAAAAAGATATGGAGTCAAAAATAAAGAATTTGTAGAATTTTTGTTAGGAAAGCTTTGTGGTGAAAAATCGCTATATACGAAGATTGAGATTTGTAATGCCCTTGAAAAGGGTAATACTTATACTGCAAAACAGATGATTAAATACCTTGGAATAATAGGAAACAATCAACATAAATATTTGCCAGACAGGGTTTCTAAAAAGAAGAGTTACCCATTGGCAAGGGATATAATTGCGAGAAGTTTAGCAAGGATGAATGTAGAGGTTTTACCTGCATTGTTTGATGTTTTAGAGAGTGATGATAGGATTAAGATTTCTGAAGTAATTGATGCTATAGGATTTATGATATTTTATAATCAAGAAATAGCTAGTGAGTATTATTTTAAAAAGATTGTAAGTGTAATGGAAAAGTATTCGGAAGATGATTTAATTATTTGGAAATGCGTAATGAGCCTTTCTTCTTTTAAGACTCAAGAAAGTATAGATATTCTTGAGCAAGTTTCATATAGTGATAAAAATGATTTAATAAAAAATGAAGCTGAGTGTTCTCTAAGTAAGATTAAAAAAGAGATAAAGTTGTAGAAAGAAATAAAATCAAAATTAATAAAATCGTAGAAAGTAATAAAATCAAAAGCAATAAAATTGTATAAAGAACAATTAAATTTACTAATCTAAAAGGGGAGAACTGGTTTATGAGAAAACAACTGTCAGATATGACATTAGAAGAATTATGGGAGCTATTTCCTATATTTTTAACTAATCATAGGGAATGTTGGAAAGATTGGTTTGAAGAAGAAGAATCTAGACTAACTGAACTACTTCCTATGCAAAAAATTGTGAGAATAAGTCATATTGGAAGTACTTCTGTAAATACAATTTATGCAAAACCGATTGTTGATATATTGATTGAGATAAAGCCTGACTGCAACATGCAAAAGATTAAAGAATTAACTGAGTCAAATGGCTATATTTGCATGTCTGAAAGTGGTGAGAGGGTTTCACTTAATAAAGGATATACAGTAGATGGGTTTGCAGAACGAGTTTTTCATTTACATATAAGGTGTGCAGGGGATAATGATGAATTATTTTTTAGAGATTATTTGATTGATAATCCAAGTGTTGCGAAGGAATATGAAAGTCTTAAGTTGAAATTATGGAAGGAACATGAGCATAATCGTGATGCTTATACAGATAATAAATCAGATTTTGTTAAAGAGGTTACTGAAAAGGCTAGGGAATTGTATTCTAATAGATATAGTTAGGATATTATTTGCCATATTTAAGTTTAATATATTTAAATTTAAGTTTAGATAAGTTTACAAGGAAGTACATGTAGACAGTGAAGCAGGTTGTTGGTAACAAATATCGTATGCTCCTAGAGAGGGGAGTAGTCAACCAATCAAGGCTTAAATGAATGGGCTTAACCGTTGGCTGGCTCGACTGGCTTTACTATACTCCTAACAAATTAGGATTTGTCAATTCAATTTCATGTATAGACGTGGAGGGGGCTTTCTTTAGAGACTCTCCTTTTTAATCATATATGATTGCATATCTTTTTGACAACCGTTCTTTTCATAAAATTCTTCTACTCCTGGCTGTGCACCGAAGTATAGTGATGTCGGTGTGTGGACTTTGGCCAGGTTTAACAATTTGCTTCCAATACCTTTCTTTTGAAACTCTGGTAAAACCAGCAGTTCTGTGATTGTACCAAAATAATATCCATCAGATAATATTCTGATGCACCCAATAAGTTGGTTTTCTTCATACGCTGTAATATTGATTGTTTTTTTCAATGCCTTCTGTGTTTTTTCAACATCATATTTGCCAGGCCAAACACTGTTGGCCAAAGATAGGAAGACCTTAGCATCCAATTCATAATCATCAACAATATATTCCATGATTATTCTCCTTAAAAAATTTTTATTTTCAATATTATATCATTCAAGCTATGAAATAACAATCACATTCAAAACTCTATTTTCACACCTTATCCATAATCTTTTTCGCTATCTGCTGAAACTTCTCAGAAGTTTTCTCGTTCATCGACATGACCTGTCCAATTTGTCTGGCAATCAGTGACCTGCAAGTGGAACTTGAGAATGTGTGCAGTGAGATTGAAAAGCTGGTGTATAGTTTAATGGGTGCAAACAATGTCCTGCCCTCTTATTATATAATATGATTTTCAGCTTAATACTAACATAACCTAATATAAAGAAATAAAGAAAAATCTGTATCAGTATAAGAAATATTCAACTCTCCACTATACTTATCAACAATTTCCTTGATATTTTCAACCCCATATCCATGAGATTTACTATTATCTTTATCTGAAATAAATAAGCCATGTTTTTTAGTGATAGTATTTACCTTGTTATTTGTCAATAAATAACTAAAATATTCATTTTCACAACGTGCTTTTAATATCACTTTTCTATTGGATAAGTCGGGAATCTTTAAAGATGCTTCGATGGCATTATCCAAAGAGTTTGAAAAAATAGTACATAAATCCATTGGCTCTATACCAAAGTGATTGTCTATATCTATATTAAAATGAACATCAACACCATTTTCTTCCAACTTTGCATGACGAAGATTTAAAATTGAATTAAGGGCTGGATTTTTACAAAACTGCTTACCACTTAAAGTTCCAAAACCAAGTTTTAATTGTGTAAAATAATCTTTAGCTCCATCAATATCTTCAACCTCTAAATAAGATTCAATCATTTGGAAGTGGTTATTTATGTCATGTCGTATTTTGCGTATCTGAACCTGTTGATTCTCTAGTAAGTCGTAATATTCTTCTTTTATATGATTCGATTGATTTTCTAACTTCATCTTTACATTTTCAATTAGTGGATTTAAAAGAAGTATTACACCAATATTAGCTATAATTGCAGATAAAATAATTAGATAAGTACCATAAGGCAAGTTACCTAAAATAATATTATCCTTACCCATAGGAATTAAATTAGTAGGTGGTAAAATAATGGCGATTAGTATTGATAAAAACGAAGACATACATACAACATCAATAAAAATCCATATACGATTTGTAAGGTACTGTTTTATATTAACTAATCTATTTTTTAAGAAAAAATGTATCAAAAACCATAAAAATGCTTTAATTATGGCAGAAACTATCTTAACAATTGAAAGTATTGCAGTATACTCAATTGAGCTTACAAGTTCTCTATATAGAGGATTGTTTATAAAAAGAAAATTAATACCAACTATAATAGGATAGAGTATCATTATAACTGATATTATAGGAATCAACCTACTTTTACTACAGACTATAAGGAGTATAAAATATCCAAGTAGTGTAAAGAGGATATTTACAGGGTCAGAAAGCCATATTATCATTTGAGTGATAATAGAATAACCCAAAATCAATATTATTTTAAAAATCCAGTGTTTCCTAAAGTCTATAAAATAAGATGTTAGCTTATAAAGAAAAAAAGCTATAAAAATGCTAATTAAAACTGTAATATAAATTGTAGCGTTTGATATTATTGAATAAGTATCCATTTGAAAAACCTTTCTAAAAATTAAGATTCTAGCATATGCCTTGCAAATTTTCCTACAACTTCTTGATATTTTTGACGGCTTATAGGAATTTTTTCATTTTGTACTTTAGCATACGTCTGATTTACACTGTCTACATAGTTTAGGTTGACAATATATCTCTGATGTGTACGTATAAAATTAGATGGAAGGATGTCCTCCATGTCATTTAGTTTTCCATAATATTCTAAAGATTTGTCAGGGGTTACTACAGTCAACTTTCTTAATTCACTTTTGAAGTAGAGAATGTCTTTTGTGTTGATTTTACAAAGGTTAGTTCCAATCTGAACTGTAATAAAGTGTTCTTTCCATTGTTCTAATTTTTTTAATGCTTCTTTTAAGACTTCACATATTTTTTCACTTTTATAAGGTTTTAAGATATAGTTTAAAGCTCCTACATCATATCCATGAAACACATAGTCAGAAAAACCTGTGACAAAGATAATTATAGTATCTTTTGAGTATTTTCGGATGACTTTTGCTATATCAACTCCATTAATTTCTCCAAGTTCAATATCCAAAAAAATGATGTCTATATAATAATTTTCATGTTCTAGGTTGTATATTAGACTTTCGCCATTTGAGTGTTCTTTTATCTGGCAGGGATAGCCCCACAAATCCATTTCTCTTGTGATGATTTTGTTTAGCATACTTCTTTGTTGTTTTTCGTCATCACAAATACAAATTGAAATCAATGAGTATTCTCCTTTCAAGTTTTATATTTATATAATTAAGTATATAATAAATTGAGCTACCTAGATATATAAAAGAGGAAATATATCTAGGTAGCAAAGTAGAATCTTATTTAAATAAGTTTTAACTAGAATCGTACGAATAAAATTTATATAGACTTACTAAGAGAAGCCTTATCTAGAATCATTTAAGCAAACTTATTTTGAAATCCCAATAATTTCTTTGAATTTTTTATAAGTCAACCGATATATAAGGTACATATAAACCCCACAAACCGCTAGCAAACATAGATTTATCAGAAGAGCATTGACTTCACTATGAACAATTCTACCATCATTGTTTACCATAATCATAAAGTTAAAAAGATATATTACAAAACTTCCAGTAATAAGAGGGTACGAAAAGACTTTCTTTAATTGGTTGCGAATACAGAATTTTATATAGTCGTTGTTAGCACCTAATCGATTTAAGTCTATAAAAATCTGTTTGTGATTTACTGCTATTGTAACACCTCTTGTATATGCAATGATTCCCACAGCCGTAAAGCAGATGATACCTACATAGATAAATAACATTAAGAATACTGCCGTATTTTTTATCATATCTTGACTCTGTAAAATTTTAAAATTAGGATAGTATTTCCATTGGAGATATAATTGATTATTATCTGGAGTTAATTTTAAAGAACCTTCTCCACTTGGATACTCTTCATCCATAAAATATTTTTGACCAGCTGATTCATAGCGTTTTTTCACATATTCATCATAACTAGTGTATTTTCCCATTTCCTTAGGTGTTCTTTTTATAGTCTCTGCCTTTAAATCACTAGCAAAAGCATAGGTATCTGTAGCTTTATCTACATCAAATAGGACAGAATTATTGTAATTGTTTATAGATAAATCTTTAGTAAATGCGTTGTAATCATCTTCACTAAGGACATAAGCATTCATACCAGCATTCTGAAAGAAAGAACCATTAAATATTAGTCTTCCAGCGTATTTAAAAGGAGTTTCTTTTTCTGTGGCTGGGCTTGATATAAATTTTGGAAAATCATAATCTCTACTTTCATTCCCTTTACTTACAACAGCAAGATATTCGCCATTTTTTATAGTGATAGGTTTACCAATTAATTTAGAGAAATCCTTAGAATTAAAGAACATAGCTAAAGAATGTTTTTTCATATATACATTATCAATAGTTCTATCTTTATTAAATATTGATTCTGTACCATCTACAATTAATTTAATAGAAGGAAGTTCCATGTAGTTTTGGATTTTTACGTTATGCTTATCTGCCAACTGACGTATAAACTCTATAAATTTATATAAATACTTTATATTTTTTATAGTTTTATTTCCTTTTTCATCCTGC
>NZ_JAGWCT010000104.1:0-14272 GCF_020657815.1 Clostridioides sp. ZZV15-6597
ATAAATTATTACATAAGTAAATAAATCTTTAGAAAATATAAAAATTTTATATAAAAATTCAAATAATTAATGAATATTAAAAATTTTAGATATATAATAAAATAAGAGTATATTTTAGTTTATATAAAAGCTGGTATTGCAATAGATTAAAGCCTTATACACGTTTAGTTTTTAAAGAAATCTGAGTTATTATGAAAACCTAGGTTAATTTATTAAACAAATAATTGAATAAAAAAAATTTATTATGTATTTATAAAATTTTTGTTACAAATTTAGCATAATATAGTATACTTTAAGTGTGTATTAGGTTAAATCTATAACAAATTATACGTATAATATAGGTTTTAATATTTGTTGGAATTTAAAAGTAATTTGTTAATATCAACTATTTGTAATTTGGGCAGTTATAATTATTTTACAGGGGGGATGTCCAATACAAAACATTTAATCGAGAACTAATATTGTATTATAATTAGAGTTATAGTGTTGTGTGGTTATGTTTTAATTAAATTTAAAGTGGGAAAAATATATTTGTTAGAATGGAGAATAGCGAGATGAGTAATAAAATAGTTAGTAAGAGACAATTAACAGATAGTATTTATTTGATGGAAATAGAGGCTCCTAGAGTTGCAAAATCTTCTCAGCCTGGTCAATTTATAATAATTAAAAATGACGAAAAGGGAGAAAGAATTCCTCTTACAATAGCTGATTATGATAGAGAAAAAGGAACAGTGACTATCGTATTCCAAACAGTTGGTGCTTCAACTAAGAAATTAGCAATGTTTGAAGAAAACGATTTTGTAATGGATTTTGTAGGGCCACTAGGACAAGCAAGTGAATTCATACATGAAGATATAGAAGAATTAAAAAATAAAAAAATCCTATTTGTAGCTGGTGGAGTAGGTTCTGCTCCAGTGTATCCACAAGTTAAATGGTTTAAAGATAATGGATTAGATGTAGATGTAATAATTGGTGCAAGAACTAAAGAATTAATCATATTAGAAGATGATATGAGAAAAGTAGCTAAAAATGTATACATATCAACAGATGATGGGACATATGGATTTGATGGAAGAGTTACAGATTTATTAAAAGATTTAGTTGATAATCAAGGTAAAAAATATGACCAAGCAATAGTAATTGGACCAATGATAATGATGAAATTTATGTGTCAATTGACTAAAGAATTAAACATACCTACTATAGTAAGTTTAAATACAATAATGATTGATGGAACAGGTATGTGTGGCGGTTGTAGAGTTAGTGTTGGAAATGAGACTAAGTTTGCATGTGTAGATGGACCTGAATTTGATGGACATTTAGTTGACTTTGACCAAGCGATGAGAAGACAATCTATGTATAAAACTCAAGAAGGAAGAGCTATGCTAAAACTTGAAGAAGGCGACAGTCATCATCATAGTAATTGTGGATGTGGAGGTAACAAATAATGGATGCTAAAAAAGTAAAAGTACCAGTTAGAGAACAAGAACCTGCTGTAAGAGCAACAAATTTTGATGAAGTATGTTTAGGATACAATAAAGAAGAAGCTATGGCAGAAGCTAATAGATGTCTAGGATGTAAAAAACCAAAATGTGTAGGAGGATGTCCAGTAGGAATTGATATCCCAGGATTTATAACAAAAATTAAAGAAGATGATATAGAAGGTGCTGCTAAAGTAATAGCTAAGAGTAGTTCACTACCTGCTGTTTGTGGTAGAGTATGCCCACAAGAAAGTCAATGTGAAGGTGTATGTATACTTGGAATAAAATCAGATGCAGTATCAATAGGGAAATTAGAAAGATTTGTAGCAGATTGGTCAAAAGAAAATGATATAAACTTATCTGATACAGAACCTAAGAAAAATCAAAAAGTAGCTGTAATAGGAAGTGGTCCAGCAGGTCTTGCTTGTGCTGGTGATTTAGCTAAAAAAGGATATGATGTAACAATATTTGAAGCAATGCATGAACCAGGTGGAGTTTTAACTTATGGAATACCTGAATTTAGACTTCCAAAACAAGCTGTTGTTCAACCTGAAATAGATAATATAAGAAAATTAGGTGTGAAAATAGAAACTAATGTAATTGTTGGTAAAACAATTACAGTAGATGAACTTATAGAAGATGAAGGATTTGAAGCTATATTCATAGGCTCAGGAGCTGGTCTTCCTATGTTTATGAATATACCAGGAGAAAATGCAAATGGAGTATTTTCTGCAAATGAGTTTTTAACTAGAGTAAACTTAATGAAAGCTTATAGAGATGATTATGATACACCTATTAGTTCTGGTAAAAAAGTTGCTGTAGTTGGTGGTGGAAATGTTGCTATGGATGCTGCTAGAACTGCATTAAGATTAGGTTCAGAATCATATATAGTTTATAGAAGAAGTGAAAAAGAGCTTCCAGCAAGAGCTGAAGAAGTACATCATGCAAAAGAAGAAGGAATTATATTTAATACATTGACAAATCCTAAAGAAATTTTAGTAGATGAAAATGGATATGTTAAAGGTATGGTTTGTATAAGAATGGAATTAGGAGAACCAGATGATTCTGGAAGAAGAAGACCTATAGAAATAGAAGGTTCTGAATTTGTACTTGATGTAGATACAGTTATAATGTCACTTGGAACAAGTCCAAATCCATTAATATCTTCTACAACAAAGAGTCTTGATATAAATAAGAGAAGATGCTTAATAACAGATGAAAGCGGTCAAACTTCTAAAGAAGGTGTGTTTGCAGGTGGAGACGCTGTTACTGGAGCAGCAACAGTAATATCTGCAATGGGTGCTGGTAAAACTGCAGCAGCTTCAATAGATGAATATTTAAAAGCAAAAGTTAATGCTTAATTTGTAAATTAAATATACCAAGTTAGAATAATTTCTAGCTTGGTATATTTTTTTTGAAAATTATATAATAAAGTCACAGTTATTGTTGTAATATTTATCACTAAGCAACATAATTTTGTTTAATTATGGTAAAATAATATCGAATAAAGATTTTATAAGGGGGGAATAATGTGTGGTTGGCAGAATCAGAGTTATCAAACTTGACATTAGAACTTATATCTAAAAAGAATATTTTGGGTATAACTGTTGCATATATTGGTACAACAGACATTGAAAATGTAAGCATTTTAGATGAAGCAAGTATAAATTACTTAAAAAATAATATCCCATCATTAGAATATAGGCCATTCCTATATAAAGTTGAAAAATCAAATGTGCCAGTTTTAAATTATGAATCTTGTATAAGGGATTCATATAAATTTAAAGAAAGAATACTTTTGGATTATTCATATAGAGTAATGTCACAAGTTATTAAAGAGCCGATTGAGTATGTATTACAATAGTATAATTAATGGTGTTTAAATATGAGAAAAAGAGAAAAAATATTTGATGGATTAGTTTTTAGGTATATATTAATTTTATTGATGTTATTAATTTTAATTGATTTTACAAGTACAATTATATATGCAAGTAATTCTATGGAGGTTACTTCTAAAAATATGATTGAAGCCTCAAAAAGAGAATTAGAAAATTATTTAAGCGTCAATGCATCCTTATTAAAGGCTCTTAGTCAAGACGATAGATTTTCTGATGACAGAATCTCTCTAATTGAAAAAGGTAAGTTATTAAGACCTTATCAAAAACAATATAATCTTTTTATGCTTGGAATAACTGATGCACAAGGAAATACTTCAAGTACATATAGAGAAAGGGTTGGGACAATAAAAGACCGAACGCATTTTCAGAAGGTACTAGAAACAAAAAAAATGGTGATTTCCGATATTACAGTTAGTAAGGTTACAGGGGATAAAGTATTTATTATATGTGTACCTATTATAAAAAATAATGAAGTAAGTGGAACTATTTTTGCTTCCTTTTATTTTCAAGATGTAAATAAGATAGTAAGTAGAACTAATTCTGATGATTCTATTAAATTTTTAATGGTAGATAAAAACTATGCCATTATTTCTCATCAAAATAAAGATTATGTCTATAATAAGACAAATATGTTTAGTGTAGAAGGAAATATTATAGGGAGCAGTAAAAACGAAATTTTAAAAAATATAGATGAGAAACGTCAAGGTGGTTTTTTATCATGGGATAATTGGAAGTTATATAGTGCAAGATATATGAGTATCAAAGGAACTGATTGGACATTAATCTCAAGTTGTGATGTTTTTAAGAACTTTAAAAGCTTGATAATTGATTTTATAATCAAGTTATTTTTCTATATATTAATATTTTTGATATTGTGGAAATTAAGTAATGTTACACTAATAGAACAACTTAAAAAATTAGCTTACTATGATTCCTTAAGTGGAATAAAAAACAAAGAAAAATTTAAAAAAGATTCTATATATATTTTACATAATTACTATAAAGATGATTTTTACTTAGTTCAATTAGATGTTAATAAATTTAAATACATAAATGAGATGTTTGGTTATGCTGAAGGAAATAAGATATTAGTACATATTGCAAATGTGTTAAAACACAATACAAACAAATATGAACTTTGTGCTAGAATGGATAATGACCACTTTATATTATTAATTTCCTGCAATACTGATGTTGACCTTTTAAATAGACTATCTAAAATAAATAATGAAATATGCAGTTTAAGTACTAGTAATTCCTCAAAATATAAAATTGTTATGTCAAGTGGTATATATAAGATAAATAAAAGTGATGATATACAAAAAATTGACTTGTTAATTGATAGAGCGAATATTGCTGCAAAAACAAAAAAAGATAAGTATGAGCATTCATATTCATTTTTTAATGAAGATACAAGAAATCGATTATATAGAGAAAAGAAATTGGAAGATAATATGAATAAAGCTTTGGAAAAAGGAGAGTTTGTAGTATATTATCAACCAAAATATAGTTTAAATGATGGAAATGAAATTGAAGGAGCAGAAGCTCTAATAAGATGGAATAATCCAGATATGGGATTTATTTCACCTGTAGATTTTGTACCTTTATTTGAAAGAAATGGTTTCATTGTAAATGTTGATATGTTTGTATTTGAAGAAGTATGTAAGACCTTGAGAAAGTGGCTAAACAAAGGTTATAATCCTGTGCCAATCTCTGTGAATATATCTAGAGTTCATTTACACAGAGATAATTTTATAGAAAATATTACTGAATTGATAAATAAGTATAATATATCACCTAAGTTTATAGAACTTGAATTAACAGAAAGTGTTGTATTTGATAATTTAAATATATTGATTGATATAATTAAGAGGCTTAAAAAGATAGGATTTCTTATATCAATGGATGATTTTGGCTCAGGATATTCATCTTTGAATCTATTAAAGGACCTTCCTTTTGATATTTTAAAATTAGATAGAGTTTTTCTAATTGAGACAACAGATACAAAACGTGGAAAAATTATTATCTCTAAGATAGTAGAAATGTCAAAAGCGATTAATATTAAAGTTATATGTGAAGGTGTAGAAACCAATGAGCAAGTAGAGTTTTTAAAAGAAATAGGATGCGATAAGGCTCAAGGTTATTTATTTGCTAAACCAATGGTACTTAGTGAATTTGAAAAGCTTTTAAAATTTTAGTTGAATTAATTATTAATACTAATTAGTTTGTTGGTACTCTAACAATTAACTTACAAATATGTAAGTTAATTGTTAGAGTATTTTTATGGTTAAAATGATATATTCACGATAGTATATTAATATAGTAAAAATAAAAAAGTAATGGAGAATATAAAATGAACATATTAAGTATTAAAAATATATCAAAAACATATTATGGAAAAGTTCCATATAAAGCATTAGATAGTATTAATTTAAGTATAGAAAAAGGTGAATTTGTAGCTGTTATGGGTCTATCTGGAAGTGGGAAATCTACTCTTTTAAATATAATATCTACAATTGATAAGCAGAGTGAAGGTCAAGTTATATTAAATGGACAGGATACAAGTAGATTAGAAGGAGAAAAATTAGCTGAATTTAGAAGAAAACAACTTGGTTTTGTATTTCAGAATTTTAATTTGATTGACACTTTGACAGTTGGTGAAAATATAATGTTGCCACTTACACTAGATGGTAGAAATGTAAAAAAAATGAACAGGGAAACTAAAAATATATCTGAATTTTTAGGTATTGATAAAATTTTAGATAGAAGAACTTATGAGATTTCAGGAGGACAAGCTCAAAGATGTGCAATTGCTAGAGCAATTATAAATAAGCCATCATTACTTCTTGCAGATGAACCAACAGGGAATCTTGATTCGAAATCCACTGATGATGTTTTAGAGTTATTTACTAAGATAAACAAAGAACAAAATGTAACTACACTTATGGTAACTCATGAAGCATATAGTGCAAGCCATTCAGATAGAGTCGTTTTTATAAAGGACGGATGCATATATACAGAGATAAAGAAATCAGGCACAAATAGTTCTTTTTACAATAAAATACTATCTGTATTGTCTCAAATAGGAGGTGTAAGGTAGTGAATTTTGGAAGATTTGCTTATAATAATATAATTAGAAACTTTAGAGCATATTTAGCGTATTTTTTAAGTTCAATTTTTTCTATAATGATATTCTTTGTATTTGCAGTATCTATGTTTCATCCAATTATAACTGATTCTGGAATCCAAAGTGGCTCTACTGCATTTATGGCTCTTATGACTTCAGAATTAATAATATTAGGATTTAGTCTACTTTTTATATTGTATTCTTTAGGAAATTTCTTAAAATCTAGATTAAGGGATTTTGGAGTTATGATGATAGTTGGAATGAGTAATAAACAACTGAAAAGATTGATATTGATTGAAAATTTAATAATAGGATTATTAGCAATAATATTAGGAATACTTTTAGGGCTATCTATTTCTAATCTATTTTTATTGTATTTAGGTAAAATATTTTATATGAACTTGACAGAAAGTTACTTTCCAATAAAAGCGATACTAATGACAATTATATCTTTTATGTTGTTGTTTTTGATAACAGGACCACTTAGCTTAAAATTGTTAAACAAAAACAATATTTTTGAACTTTTAGTAGGTACAAAAAAACCTAAAAAAGATATAAAATCTTCAAGATTATTTGGGATACTTGGCATAGTATGTCTTATGATAGGATATGCTATGATACTATTTGGTAATAAGTTAAATATAAATGAAGGTATGTACACGATAGCACTGTTGATTACGCTAGGAACGTTTTTATTTTTTTCTCAGTTTAGCATTTTAATATTAAAGCATATGAAAAATAAAGAGAAGTTTTATAAAAATAAAACAAATATGTTGCTTATAAGTAATTTAGTATATAAGATGAAAGATAATTCTCTATTGTTGTTTTTAATGACAATACTTTTATCTGGAACCTTAGTAGCATTTACAACAACTTCAACGCTTGTAACTTCACAAGGTAAATCCTCTAAAGAGAATTTTCCAATGGTTTACTCATATTTTTCAGAAGATAATAATAACAAAGAATATGAAGAATTAAAAGAAATTAGAAATACAATAAAAGAATATGATTATAAGGAATTAAGTTTTCCTATGCTTGAATATAATAATGAAGTATTATTAAGTATAAGTAACTATAATAAATTATCAAAACAATTGGGATTAGATAAAATTAATCTAAAGAAAAATGAGGGAATTATAGTCCCTAGATATAATTCAAAAGAGCACATAAATTCTTTAAAAGATATTAAATCTTATAAAATAAGAAATGTAAACATAAACATAAACATAAAGATAAAAGAATCAACAGATAGGATAATTTTTCCTACAGGTATGTTTAGTAAAATTATAGTTATACATGATAATTTATATAATAATATACAAAGTAAGTTTTCAAAAATAAATTTTTATGGATTTGATTATGAAAACTGGCAAAATAGTGCTGATATAACTGAAGCGTTAAAAGAAAAACATTTTAACCTAGATAGAAATGATATAAAGTCATATTTTTTAACTTTACCAGATATGTATTTAGTTGAGTTACAGCAAAGTAAAATTCTTCACTTTATGGGTATTTTCATAGGTGTTATTCTGTTTATGGCAGTTCTTAGTTTTTTGTATTTTAGACTATATACAGATGAACCTTTTGATAAGGTTAAATACCACAATCTATCAAAAATAGGTCTATCTTTTAAAAATATGAATAAGATTGTTAGTATAGAGATAGGCATACTATTTTTTGTACCTTTTATTATAGCTATTGCAAATAACATATTTTCTTTACTCTTTTTAAATAGTGTACTAAATAATAGTTTTAACTTAAAAAATGTGGGTATATTATTAGTGCTCTCAGGTATATATTCACTTTATTTTCATTTGCTAAAGAAATTTTATATTAGAAAAGTTTGGTTTTTTGATTAAAGTGGTATATAATATATATTATAGAAAATTAATATTTAAAAAGTAGTTAATATTAAGGGAGGGCATATGCACCTCCCTTGTAATATGTGGAAAATTAAATATTAGAAGAAGGAGGAGACTTGATGGATAATCAACAATTATTAGGAACAGAACGAATCAGTAAATTACTACTGAAATACTCTATACCAGCAATAATAGGTATGCTGGTAAATAGTCTATATAATGTGGTAGACAGAATTTTTATTGGGAACATACCAGGGGTTGGACCACTTGCAATAACAGGTCTTGGTGTTACGATGCCAATAATGACAATAATACTTGCATTTGGTATGTTGATAGGAATAGGAACAACAACGACTATATCAATAAAACTTGGGCAAGGTAAAGTAGAAGATGCAAGAAGACTTATAGGAAATGCAATGACATTAGCTGTAGTTACAGGAATTATAATAATGGTACTTGGGATATTATTTGCAAATAAAATACTTACGTTATTTGGAGCAAGTGAAAATACACTAATATATGCAAAGACATATATAAATATCATCTTATTAGGAACAGTAGTAAATCTTCTATCCTTTTCTTTAAATCACTCAATAAGAGCTGACGGTAGCCCTAAGATTTCAGCAGGAATAATGATAATAGGATGCCTAACTAATATAGTTTTAGATTGGATGTTAATATTTGGATTCAATATGGGAATACAAGGAGCTGCAATTGCTACAGTAACTTCTCAAGCTCTTACAGCTATTTTAACTATAGGCTACTATATAAGTGGAAAATCAAATTTAAAATTCAGTAAATCTCATTTAAAATTAGATAAAAGATTAGTAAGAGCAGTCTTTGCGATAGGTATGTCACCATTTGCTATGCAACTTGCAGCAAGCTTAGTTCAAGTAATATCAAATATTGCTCTTAAAACTCATGGTGGAGATTTAGCTATAGGAGCTATGGCTACAATTTCTTCTATAGCAATGGTATTTTTAATGCCTATCTTTGGAATAAATCAGGGAGCGCAACCCATTATAGGTTTTAACTATGGGGCTGAAAAATACGATAGAGTTAAAAAAGCATACTTAGGTTCATTGGTAGTAGCTACTATAATTTTATGTATGGGTATGGTAGTAATTATGCTTTTCCCAGAGGCAATTATAGGAATATTTAATAAAGACGCTGAACTTATGAGTATATCTGTAGATGGTTTAAAAATATATCTACTTATGTTACCAATAGTAGGTTTATCAATTACAGGAACAAACTTTATACAATCTATAG
Organism: Clostridioides sp. ZZV15-6597; assembly: GCF_020657815.1. Lineage (NCBI taxonomy): Bacteria > Bacillati > Bacillota > Clostridia > Peptostreptococcales > Peptostreptococcaceae > Clostridioides > Clostridioides sp. ZZV15-6597. Next base: position 9,641 of record NZ_JAGWCT010000104.1, read on the forward strand.
GTAAAGCAAAAATGGCAATGTTATTAAGTCTTCTAAGACAGGTAATTTTATTGATACCAGCAGTAATAATTCTTCCTACATTCTTAGGTTTAAAGGGTGTATGGACAGCTCAACCAGTATCTGACTTTATAGCCACAGTAATTACAGGTGTAGTAGTATTTAGAGAATTGAAAAGATATACACCTAAAAGTGAACGATTAAGCGAAATAACGACCGAATAAAAAGTATAATTTCAGATAAATAAGTAAAAAATTGTAAAAAATACAATTATATGATAAAATAAAACCGCTGTCAAAAAGAAGAGAAATTCTAATTATGGAGTGATTTTATGGAATTTACAAAAAAAAGCAAATTAAAAAATATGTATGTAAACATGAATGTAGCTAGAATGTTGTCTAAGATAAATGAGTATAAGGGTAGACAACTGCTTTACAAAAAACAACCGAAAGAAATTTTAGAAAGTCTAGAAAAAAAATCTTTAGTAGATTGTTCAGAATCTACATATATTGGAAATCAAAAAGAAAGTAATACTTTTAATTTAGAAAAATTAATAAGTAATGAAGTCACACCTAAAAGTAGAGAAGAGTTAAGTATTGTTGAATACAGAGATGTAGTAAAAACTATTAATAGTGCTTATGAGAGTATCCCAATAAGCTCACAAACAATTCTTGAACTTCATGGATACTTATATAAATTTTCATCTACTAGAGGGGGAAGCTATAAATCAGAGAGTGGATTTTTTGAATACAATTTAAAAAATAGTGACTTCATGAATGGTGACGCAAGTGTTAATAAGGTTGAAAAAGCCGTAGAAGAAATATGTGAAGCTTATAATACATTGATAGATGAGGATGAAATTGATATATTAATATTAATTTCTGCATTTGTGTTAGATTTCATATTGATACATCCATTTAAAGAAGGTAATATAAAAATGGCAAGAGTACTTATATTATTGCTGTTAAATAAAAGTGGATATGAAGTTGGAAGATATATAAGTTTAGGAAAAATATTTGATGACAGTTCATATGAGTACTATAGTAACTTAAACTATTTGAAGTCCTCTATAGGGAATGAAAAATCAGATATGAATGCTTGGATTGAATATTTTTTAGAAACTATATTGACTGCATATAAGAAGTTAGATGACAGTTTAAATGTATCTGATAAGAAAAGACAGACAAAAACTAGCAGAATAGAAAAAATAATAAATTCTACTCTTGGATATTTTACAAAAGAAGATATAAAGGACCTATGTCCTGATATTCCAGAACCTACTATAAATAGAGTTTTTAATAATCTAAGAAAACAAGATAAGATAGAGGTTGTTGCAAGGGGAAGAAGCGCAAAATGGAAGAAGAAGTATTAAAAAATACTTTAATAATTTTAATGGTATAGTGTCAAAGCACTATACCATTTTTTATTGAAGTTAGAAATTCTAAGAGGAATTTACATAACTTCATAGAATACTTATTTTATCTAAAATATTATAAGTAATTGCTTGATTAGAATTTTAATATATTTAAAATTATATTGTATAATTAATTATATTTTATTCTTGTATTCTATAAATTTACTTTTTAAGATTATTTAAGAAATATATTTCTATTAACTTTATAATTTAACTACAGAATAGAATGGTTATTTTTGTGAAATAATAATATAAAAATAATCTTAGGAGTGAGCTTATGAAAAAAAAATTATTATATATAAATGTGAATTCAAAACCAGAAGATTTATCTTCAAGTAAAACTGTAGCAAGAAAGTTTATCAATAAATTTATGGAAAAAAATAAGGATTTTGAAGTTGAAGAAGTAGACCTTTATAAGGAGCATATACCAAGATTGGAATATCAATACTTTGAAAAGAGAAATAGTATAGTTAGTGAAGAAGCTGCTAAGCAATTAGATGATAAGGATAGAAAAGAACTTGCAAAAATTAGAAGTCTTTGTGACCAATTTGTGAGTGCAAGTGTATATGTAATAGCAGCTCCTATGTGGAGTTTATCTTTTCCAGCCCCACTTAAAGAATATATAGATTGTATAATTCAAGATGGAAAAACTATATCTTTTGAAGGTGATGATAAACCACAAGGAATACTAAATGATATTGATAGAAGTATGGTATATATACAATCTTCAGGTGGACATATACCATGGGTACTAAAGCCAGTTATGAATAAAGGATTAAATTATGTGGAAAGTATCATGAAATTTATAGGAATCAAAAAATTTGATGAATTATTAGTAGATGGAACTGGAACTAGTGAAGAAGAAAGACAAAGTGCAATAGAAAAAGCATCTGAAAAAATAGAAGGTATAATTGATTCTTTGAAGTTTTAGTTATAATATTTTATTTTATTGAAAATATAAAGGAAAAACCTCTCTTAATGTAGAAACTTATATTGAAGGAGGCGAAAATCATGCGAGAAGAAAAAAGTAATGAGAAGTATGATTGTTATTGGTGTAATCAAGAAAATAATTTCCATGTAGAGATAAAAGACAATGTAGTGATGATAGATGATGGCACTGGTATACTTAAACAAGCCGTTTTCATAGGGTATAAACAAATTCAAGTTAATTTGAATTGTTCACATTGTCAAAACTTAAACAGAATAAAATTAAATTTGTAAACTTTAGATATGGAGATTCTTGAAAGAGTTAAAAATAGAAAGTATTAATATTTAGACTGAAAATTATATTGTATACAATAATAATTAATTTAAGTTACATTGTATTTTAATATTTATTTTCAGTCTTACTTTATTAAAATTATTTTTTTGGAGTATCTTGGAAAAAAGTATCTACTATTTTTTCCGAAATACTTTTTAATTGGTCAGCCATTGAAGTTAAGCTTAGTAAGGCTATCAATAAATCATCTTTATTTTCTGGATTAATAGTGATATTTTCAAAATTAGACTCTATAAAGTTTGGCATATTATTTCTTTGCCTTTCTTTTATTGATATAAACTTTTCATAACATGCCACTAAGTCTTCTCCACTGAAATCCTCTTTTTCGTATACACCATTTAAGATTCTTTTAATCTCTTGTATTGTAAGTGTATTTTTCATAGAATAAATGATTATCATTTGTAAGATTTGTTCTTTGGTATATTTTTTTCCCTTAATAGGTTTGATTAATCCTTCTTTACTATAATTATTTATCATTGTTTTAGTGAGAATTTTTTCATCCTCAAATCTTTTATTGGCAGAAAGTTTATTGTCAATTAGAGAAATAATTTGATCCATATATAGGTCAATAGATGGAATATCATTTGAAGTTATATCTGTATTATTTAGCGTTTCTAGTATTATGGTATTTAATTCATTGTTCATCATATGTTACCTCCATAATATCTATAATACACTAATTTAGAAAATAAAACAATATTAATGGTTGCAAAAGATATATAAAGTGGTATAATTAAATATATAATATAGTATTAAAAACTATATATAAAATGTAATTTTTAAAATACATAATTGTAGGAGGACGAAATGTATCAATTTTTTTTAAAGGGTAGAGACCCAATAAGTAGTTTAACTCATTTTATAGGGGCTTGTTTATCTCTTATAGCTACTATAATTTTAATTTTTCAATCTATATCTTTACAACAAACTTCTTTTTTGATGATAGTGTCTGTGTCTGTCTTTGGATTATCTTTAATTGCTCTTTATAGTGCAAGCTCATATTATCATTTTTTAAAAGGTACACCAGAACAAGAATTATTTTTCAGAAAAGTAGACCACGCAATGATTTATGTATTGATTGCTGGTTCATATACACCAATATGCTTGTATTTTATGCAAAAAGAAGAGGGAATAATATTTACTACAGCAATATGGATAGTTGCATTTATTGGCATAGTAATAAAAATATTTTGGATGGATGCACCTAGATGGTTGTCTACAAGTCTATATTTACTTATGGGGTGGGCAATTGTCTTTGATATAAATGCATTTAATTCAATTCCTAAGGATTGTCTTAACTTATTAATAATAGAAGGTGTATCTTACTCTATAGGTGCAGTTATTTACATTATTAAGAAGCCAAACATAAGTCCTGAATTTGGATTTCATGAGATATTTCATATTTTTATTATGTTAGGTTCTTTATTCCACTTTTTGGCTGTTTTATTGTATGTTTTATAGTTTAAAAATCCAGTTAATTGATACTAAAAATTCTACAATGAAGAAAATAAAAAGAACTGTCTTATATAGAATGTATCTTCTATTATAAGACAGTTCCTTATTATAAATATCAAATTATATTTATAATAACTTGTTTATAAAAATAGCATATTCAAAATGTCTATTCCATAATTCCTTTAATGTACTTCTCATTTACGACATATAGTTTGAATTTATGTACTATAATTATATCCTCTAAATTCTCTGACACACTAACAATTCTAACACATTTATTTCTAATTTCCACAGGCAAATCTAAATCATTTGTTAAATTTACATAGTCATCATATTTATACATAAAATCATCCCTTTACATTAAGATATACTTATTATACTATATTTTAATAAGTTTTTTTAAATTATTACAATTTTTCCCGAAATTTCATTTTTTATACACAAAATTTCCAAATTAAGTAAAGATTAAATATCTAACTGTACAAAT
>NZ_JAGWCT010000105.1:0-14264 GCF_020657815.1 Clostridioides sp. ZZV15-6597
AATATTAATTTATAAAGTTAATAATTATTATGAATACACATAAAAATAATTAAAAATAGGAGGTTTGTTTTTTGAAAAATATTATTTCTGCAAAAGAACTTATATCTAAATTAGAACATAATGATAATCTAGTTGTTATAGATTGTAGATTTGACCTTATCAATAGAACCTATGGTATTGATTCTTATAAAAAAGGACATATAAAAGGTAGCTTTATCCTGGATATAGACAAGGATTTATCATCTCCTACAGAAGAACATGGTGGTAAAAATCCTTTACAAGACCCTTTTATATTAAAAGAAAAGTTAGAAAAAATGGGTGTTGATAATGACACTACAATCGTAACTTATGATGATGGAGATTTAAATGGTGCTTGTAGACTATTCTTCCAATTAAAACACTTAGGTCTTGAAAATGTCTATGTATTAGATGGTGGAATAACAGCTTTTGTAAAAGAAGGCGGAGAATTAGAAGAAAAAATAAATATTCCAAACTGTATAGACAAAAAAATTAAGCCTAATGTAAATGACAATTTAGTTGTTCCAATGGAATACGTTAAATCTAAATTATATGACAAAGATACTGTGATTATAGATTGTCGTGCTAATGAAAGATACCAAGGTTTAGTTGAACCTGCATATTCAAAAGCTGGCCATATACCTAGTGCAAAAAATTACTTTTGCAAGGATTTAATAAAAGGTGATTTTGAAAATGGCTCACTTAAAGATATGGAATTTTTAAAAGACTTCTTTAAGGATTTAAATAATTATGATGAAATAATTTTATCTTGTGGTTCAGGAATATCTGCTTGTGTTAACAGTCTTGCACTTAGAGAACTTGACATACCTCATAAGATTTATGTTGGTAGCTTTAGTGATTGGATTAGCTATGGTGACAATGAAGTTAAAACTGGACAAGAATAAAGTCAATAATAAGTAAAACTAGAATATGATATCTTAGTTTTTTATAAAGGCGTTAGTCATTGTAGACTTTCGCCTTTTATTATCGTCATTTCATATAGATTCCTTTATTCATTAAATATATCTTTAGTTTGCAATATTAAGGAACTGCAACATGATTAGTAAACTGCAACATGACCATCACATCTTGATTCTGTTGCACAAACATAACTTTCTTGCTCTGTTTTGAAGATTATTTGTCCCCTACCCATATCGACATTATCATGAATTACTTTTATCTCATGCCCTTTTTCAATAAGGGCATCTACCACATGTCTTGACATCTCTGATTCAACTTCTATCTCTTTACCTTTTATCCACTGCCATCTTGGAGCATCTAATGCCTCTTGAGGGTTTAAACCAAAGTCTATCATACTCGTTAATACTTGAAGATGTCCCTGTGGTTGCATAAAAGCACCCATTACACCAAATGGACCTATTGCTTTATCATCTTTACCTAAAAAACCAGGTATTATTGTATGATAAGGTTTTTTAAATGGTTTTACTACATTATGGTGTTTAGGGTCTAAGTTAAAATTATTACCTCTACTATGTAACGCAATGCCAGTGTTTGGTATTACTATCCCAGAGCCAAAATTTATATAATTACTCTGTATATATGAAACCATATTACCATCTTTATCAGCGGTACAAAGATATACAGTTCCACCACAATATGGCTCTCCTTCTTTTGGATATAAAGCTTTTTTATTATCAATCAATAAACTTCTCTTTTTTGCATAATCTTGACTTAATAGTTCTTGAACCTTTACTTTCATATGTTCTATATCAGTTACATAAGTTTTAGAATCTGCAAAAGCCAGTTTTAAGCTTTCTATAATCTTATGTATATCATCTACATTTTCTATATCTCCTTTTACGTCCAATTCTTTTAATATATTTAATGCCATTAAGACTGTTATCCCATGTCCATTTGGTGGAATTTCAAATATTTTATATCCTTTATATTCTGTGCTTATAGGTTCTACCCAAGTTGGATAAAAACTCGCTAAATCACTTTTTCTTATAGCTCCATCAAACTTTCTAGAATACTCATCTATTTTATCTGCTAGTCTACCTCTATAAAAACTTTCAGCTTGTGTATTTGCTATCTCTTCTAATGTATTAGCATGCTCTTCACATACAAATATGTCACCAGCTTCTGGAGCTTTACCATCTTTAGAAAATGTCTCAAACCATGACTTAAATTCTTCTCCAACAAATTCTTTTTCATATAGTTCATAGGACTTTTTCCATACTTTTGATACATTAGGAGAAACAACATATCCTTCTCTTGCATATTCAATTGCTGGAGATAAACATTCTAGTAGACTAAGTTTTCCATACTTTTTATTTAATTCTGCCCAAGCTGCAGGTATCCCAGGTACAGTTACTGCTCCAAATCCATACTTTGGCATCTCTTCCATGTTCTTGTAATTTTTTAATTCCATTCTTTCTGGAGCAAAACCACTAGAATTTAGTCCGTACAATCGTTTTTCTTCTTCTATCCAAACAAGAGCATATGCGTCTCCTCCAATTCCATTACTTGTAGGTTCAACTACTGATAATGTAGCAGCAGTTGCAACTGCTGCATCCACAGCATTCCCACCTTTTTTTAGTATTTCAAGCCCAGCTTGAGAAGCTAATGGTGTTGAAGTTGCAACTGCTCCATTTTTAGCATATATAACATTTCTTATTGATGGATATTTATGTTGATGAGCATCAAACCTCATAATTTTCAACTCCTTGTCATTTTTATTTTATATTTTCCTTAAATTTATTATATAACATTAAGTAATACAACTGATACAAAATACAAACTTTTTCCAAAACTTAATTACATTATTATAATATTTTTTTGTTTTGATTAGATAAACTATCTTACTTTTAGTATCTATTTAATTCTTATTAAGTAAAAAATACTCTACAGCTTAATCTATTATCATATTTTGAGCGTATTTTAATGTTATAAAATAATATATAAAGTAACCTATATAATAAATGGCTAGTGTTATAATAATTGGTATAAACAAAGACCTAGTTATAAATTTTTGAGCAATTGACATAGCAAATAAATTATGAATTGTACCTATAATTAATGGCAATAAAAATACAACTTTTAATTGTTTTGATATTATTTTCTCAATATCTTGATTGTTTGCCCCAAGTTTTTTTAGCATAATATATCGTTCTTTATCATCATATATATTTGATAGTTGTTTAAATAAAATTATACTTCCTGTACACAAAAGAAATACTACAGATAGAAATATACCTATAAATAACATAAGACCACTTAGTCTAATTAAATTATTATAGTTTTCGATACTTGATGTAAAATTAAAGGGATAAGTTGATTTCATATTTTTATCAACAATATTTTTTAATCTTAAAGACATGTCAAACTCTTTTTTTTCATTTTTTATATCAATTAATCTTAATAATCTTGATTTTCCATCTGATTTTAATCTATTAAATACATTATCTTCTACCACAATTAAATCAAATGTTGATTGTGAATTTATTTCTGGTTCTAAGATATTTTTTTGAACTGTAAATAAACTCATATTCTCTTTTTCTTTAAGATATATATCTATTTTTTGAGTACCAGTATTTTTAAGAAACATTTTCTTATATGAATCTGAAACATAATATACATGCTCTTCTGAAGTTAATTCTTCATAATTACTGTTTTGATATTGTCTTAATTTCTTAAAATCACTTTCTTTAATAAAATCTACAAGCACTGTGTTTTCTCTATAAACTCCTCCTTTTTTATAATACAATTTAAAATTTACATCTCTGTTTATAAGCTCTATTGTCTTATCAAAAAATATCTTATCATCTTCTTTATATTTATATAACAACTTGTCAATTTCCTTATTTACAAGATAATTTTCTGCATTTATAGTATAACTATACTTGTAGTTTTCATTTATATTTCTATCTATATCGTAATAAAGGGATATTGTAAATCCTAACATAGTTACACTTGTAGCTATTAGTATCGCTATTATTGCCAATACTCTGCTATTATTCTTCAATTTGAATCCAAGTTCCGAAAATGCAATTAAATTTCTTCCCTTGTAATAAAAACTTTTTTTCTTCTTAGCAACATCTATAATTATCGACATTATTGATGAAAAAAATAAAAAAGTACCTGGTATTATTGTAATTAATATAAAAACTGAAAACATAATGTTTTCAATAATGAAATAACTGCTGGACATTAAATAAGAAAATACTATTAGTAAAATTCCAAGTATTCCCTTTAGCTTTATAAATCTTTTATTTGTATATTTTTCTGGTGACTTCTTAAATAACTCTACAATTTTTTTATTGCTAATGACTATAATATTTCTTATTCCAATTACTACAAATATTACTACAAATATTACTAATGTTTGAATTAAAGCCTTTATACTTAAAGTCATCTTTACTCCTATAATTTCTTTCATTAATTTTACAAGAATCATTGTCATAAGCTTTGAAAATAAAAAACCTAAAGATATCCCTATTAATATTGCAAATATTCCCATCGAAAAAGTTTCATATAAAAATATTCTTCCTATCTGATTTTTTCTCATTCCAATCAAGCTATAAGTACCTATCTCTTGCCTACGTCTATTAAAAAAAAATGAATTTGAATAATATATAAATAAAAAAACAAATACCACTATTACAATTGAACTTGTATTAATGCCTATTTTAGCCCTTCTACCAAGTAAACTTAAAGCTTCATTGTACTCTATTGATTTGAAACTAAAGAATATAAATACACTAAATACAATTGAAACAAAGTACATAAAATAGCTTAAAAAGTTCTTTTTTACATTTTTTATAGCAATTTTAAATAAACTCATTTTTATTAACTCCTCCAATTAAGGAAACTGTATTTAGTATTTTATTATAAAATTCTTTTGTGCTTTCTCCTTTTATAAGTTCTGTAAAAATTATTCCATCCTTTATAAAGAGTATTCTACTACAAAAACTTGCACTTATAGCATCATGCGTTACCATTAATATTGTTGAATCATTATCTCTATTTAATTTTAGTAGAGAATTTAATAAATCCCTTGCAGATTTAGAATCTAATGCTCCTGTAGGCTCGTCTGCAAGTATTAATGATGGTTTTGTTACTATTGCTCTACAAACAGCTCCTCTTTGTTTTTGACCACCTGAGACTTCATTAGGATATTTATCTAATATTGATTCTATATTTAGTGATTTTGAAACTTCTTTTATTCTACTTTCTATTACTGATACTTTTTCATTTTTTAAAGAAAGAGGTAGCATTATATTTTCTTTTATAGTTAATGTATCTAAAAGGTTAGAATCTTGAAATACAAATCCAAGATTATCACGTCTAAAGTCAGCTAATTTATTTTGTTTCATTTTAATAATATTCTTATCCTCTATATAAACATTTCCTGATGAAGGCAAATCTATTGTAGAAATAATGTTTAAAAGAGTTGATTTTCCAGCTCCAGATGAGCCCATAATACCTACAAATTCACCTTTAGAAACTTTAAAACTTATTCCCCTTAAAGCTTCATATTTTGAGCCTTTTCTACCATACTCTTTTTTTATATTTTCAACAATTAATATTTCTTCCATAATTACTTACCACTCCTCAACATAATTGCTCATTTTCCAATTCTTATAAATATATTATATATATTAAGGTAGTTTTTAACCATTTAATTACATTAATATAATGTTACATTTCTGTAAGTATTAACTATATTTCTTCATTTTTAATGAAATTATGTTTAAAATATAATTTGTCAAGCAAAATATAGTTATATTAATATAATTATTTTAAATTATAAGGTAGAAATGTTTGAACTTATCAAGTAAAATATAGTTATGTTAATATAACTATTCTGGATTAGGAGGTAAAAATGTTCAAAATAATGGTAATTGAAGATGATGTTTCATTAAAGCATCAAATAGCAGACTGTCTTTCTAAATGGGGACATATTGTCTATCAAATAGAAAATCTTGAAAACATAATAGAAGAATTTAAGCATTATAAACCACAATTGGTTTTATTAGATATAAATCTTCCATTTTATGATGGATTTCATTGGTGCAATGAGATAAGAAAAATTTCCAAAGTTCCAATAATCTTTATTTCTTCAAGAAACTCTAATATGGATGTAATAATGGGTGTAAATCTAGGTGCAGATGATTATATACAAAAACCATTTTCTATAGATGTTTTAATAGCTAAGGTAAATGCTCTTTTAAGAAGAACTTATAATTTTGCTGATAATAATTCAAATAAAATTGTTCATAATGAAGTTACTTTAGATTTATCAACTGCAACTATATGTTATAAAGATAATACTATTGAGCTAACAAAAAATGAAATTAAAATTCTTCATGAACTTATGAGGAATAAAAGTAAAATAGTTAGTAGAAATAAACTTATGAAAAAATTATGGGATAATGATTGGTTTGTAGATGATAATACTCTCACTGTTAATGTAAACAGAATACGTTCAAAACTAAGTGAAATTGGATTGGAAGACTTTATAGAAACTAAAAGAGGACTAGGTTATATAATCAGTTAAAATAGCTTTAAGTAGGTGAATTTATGAGTTTTAAAGATTTTCTCAAAGATAAACTCGAATTTTTAGTATACAACTTTGCTTTCTTACTTTTTACGATAGCAGTTATTATATTTTCTCCTATCGATACTCTCTTAGTAGACACTATTGTATACATATTAATTGTAAATATAGTATTTTCATTCATATATATACTTACTGGCTACATTAAGAAAAATAGATTTTTAGAGAAAATTAAAAATAATACATTCAAAGTTAGTACTAATGATATAGAATTAATTAAATGTACAAATGAAGAAAAAATATATTTGGATATAATTAAAGATTATCAAAGCCAATGTGATGATATAATAGATATCAATACTAAGAAATTTGAAGAAAATAAAGAAACTATGAGTATGTGGGTACATGATATAAAAATGCCTATAGCAATAATCAAACTAATCCTTGAGCAAAACGAAAATTTAATTGAAGAAAAAATTTCAGATGATATCGATAAAGAGATATTTAGAATTGAAAATTCTGTTGAAAGGATTTTATATTTATCTAGACTTGAAGATTTTCATAAAGATTTTTTGATTCAAGAAGTAAATATTGAAAAAATTATTAGAAATATTATTAGAAAATATTCGAAATATTTTATCTCAAAAAAAATAATTTTAAACTTAAATAATTTGAATTATACAGTTTTATCAGACGAAAAATGGCTTTACTTCATATTCGAGCAATTATTAAATAATTCCCTAAAATATGCCTCAATAGAAGATAATATATCTATCTATTGCAAAACCCACAAAAATTATTTACAATTAAGGGTGGAAGATACTGGCTGTGGTATAAAAAAGGAAGATTTAAATCGAATATTCAATAAGGGATTTACAGGTAATAATGGAAGAAATAACGCTAAATCTACAGGGCTTGGTCTTTATTTAGTAAAAGAACTTTGTGACAAACTTAGCCATAAAATTGATGTAGATTCAGAGTACAATCAATATACAAAAATTACTATTACATTCAAAGATTATCTATAGTATCTTATATATTGATAGTTTATTTTCATTTGACTTATATTCAACATGCTTCTTATAATGGTTCTATATGTACATCCCAGTATATAATAAGTAGTTTTTATACAAAGGAGGAAAACATGTCTTTTCTAAAAAAATTTAAAAATAAAAGATTTAGAAATAGTAGCTTTAAGAGTAATAGCTTTAAAAATACTAGCTTTGGAAGTAGTAATTTCAAAACTAAAAACAAAGGTTTTAAAAATAATCCTTTTAAAAACAAGAGATTTAAAATCTATGCAGGAATCGTGATAATCATACTTTTAATTTTAGGGGTACTTGCTTATGTCGATTCAAAAAACACTGAGTTACAAGCTAATGAAAACTTCATAGAAACATACACTATTCCAGAAAACGAAAAAATATTTATAAATGGTATGGTTGTACCTAAGCAAACTAAAGACTTTAATATTTCTGGAGATTATGAGTTAAGCGATGTAAATGTTACAAATGGGCAAAAGGTAAATCAGGGAGACCTTCTTTTTACTGCTAAAAATCCAACTATAATAGCAGAAATAGATAGTCTAAAAACACAACTTAGCCAATATAAAAAACAAAAGATATCACTTGCAAATATTGATGAAAATAGAGATGCTATAGCCTCTATAAACGCACAAATAACAACTTTAAACTCTCAGATAGCTTCTTTAGATAAAAAAGCATATGATAGAACTACTGCTCCTTTTGATGGTACTGTATACTTAAATGACCAAACTGGAAATCCAGACCAACCAGCTTCATTTATGACTATTCAAGGTCTAGAGTTTTATATGAAGGGACAAGCAAGTGAACAAGATTTACCTAAGATGAAAATTGACCAAATGGTTAATATATTAGTTTTCTCAACTGACCAAAATCTTACTGGTAGAATAAGTTTTATATCTGATAAGCCCTCTACTCCAAATAGTGAGATGGGAGCTCAACAAAGTACTTTATCTTATTATGATATAAACATAGCATTTGATAACCAAGAAGGGTTGACAAATGGATTCCATCTTCAAGCATCACTTGAAGTAGCTAACTCAAGCTTTAAAATACCAGCATCTTGTGTACTTAAGGATAAAAAACACTCATATGTATTTAAAGACTTAGATGGAATCTTGAAAAAACAAATTGTAGATGTTGCAAGTAAAAACAATGACTTTGCTGTAGTTAGAGGCGGTCTTGAACAAGGTGATATAGTAATAAAATACCCTACTAAAGAAATGAAAGAAGGAGACCCAGTTCAAGGTGATAGTGTAACTGCTGGCTCTAATAATAATGGAGATGCTACTCCAGACAAAAAATTAAAAGAAGTTAATATGGATGTGAATTAATTTACATATGTTAATTAAATTAGAAAATATTCAAAAATATTACAAAGTAGGGAAAGATGAATTACATGTTTTAAAATCCTTAAATTTAGAAATTGAATCTGGAGAATTTGTCATGATAATGGGTAAATCTGGTAGTGGTAAAACCACTTTACTTAATATCTTAGGTTTTCTTGATGTATTTGACGAAGGAAGATATATATTTGATGGCACAGATGTAACTAATCTCAGTGAAAATGAGCGTTCTGTTTTTAGAAATGTCAATATTGGTTTTGTTTTTCAGCAATTTAATTTAATAGAAACTTTAAATATATATCAAAATGTAGAGTTACCTCTAATTTACAATAAAATATTAAAAAAATCTGAAAGAGAAGAAATTGTTAAGAGCAAACTAAAATCTGTTGGGCTTTTAGATAAAATCAAACAAAAACCTCTTCAACTATCTGGTGGCCAGCAACAACGTGTAGCCATTGCACGTTGTTTGGCAAATGACCCTCAAATAATCTTTGCTGATGAACCAACTGGAGCATTAGATAGTGAAACTAGCAGGGAAATTATGGAGCTTTTGACAGAACTTAATGAACAAGGCAAGACTATAATAATGGTTACACATGATCAGGATTTGACTAAGTATGCAACTAAGGTCATACGACTTAAAGATGGTGTGTTTACTTCGGAGGTGTAATCATGGGCTTATTAAAAAATTCTTTGGCTAATTTAAAGGGGCACAAGCTTCGTGTCTTTGTAGCTTTACTTTGGATTATTATAGGAATAACTTCAGTAATACTTGTTAGTTCTATAGGTAATGGATTTCAAAAAGAAATCAAGAAATCTGTAAATAATGCTAATCCTAATAAAACTACTATTTCATTTGAATCAGCTGATAACACAGGTCTTACTGATGATATGAGTATATTTTTAAAGCCTTTCAATGCAAAAGATTTAGAAGAATTATCATTTGTTGAAGGAGTAGAAAGAATTGCTCCTGCAAGAGATGGATTTAATCTTGATTCAACTTATTCTTCTCAGGCATCTTTTGATAAAAAAACGACTTATGTGGAAGTTGGACCAGTAAAAAAAGATTCTAAAATAAATTTAATCTGTGGTAGAGATTTTTCTTTGGATGATGAAAAAAGAAAGGTAATTATACTTACACAGCAAAGTGCAAGTGAAGTTTTTGAAAATCCAGAAGATGCTTTAGGCCATGGTATTAATGTAAATGGAACTATATTTGAAATAATTGGAGTATTGGATGATTCTTCCAACCAACAACAAACTGGAGGATTTTTGGGAGGTTATCAAGATATGCAATTTGTAACTTCTCTTATACCTAAAAAAACTTTTGATAGTCTAATGAGTCAAAATTCTTACTCCAATGAAATTTATCAGTTAGACTTAGTTTGTTCTAAAGGATATAACGTGAATGAAGTTGCAAACAATATTATAGCTAAACTGTATGAAATGCACCCTGGTATCAATGGTTCTTATACTACACCAGACCCAACTGAACAAACAGCTTATCTTGAAAGTATCAATTCTAATGTCAATAAATATGTATCTATAATAACTGTAGTTGCAATGTTTGTTGGTGGTATTGGTGTAATGAATATAATGTATGTATCAGTTATGGAAAGACAAAGAGAGATTGGTATAAGACGTGCTATCGGTGCAAAGCCTAGGTCTATATTATTTCAATTTTTAGTTGAAGCTGTTTTTATAACAGTATGTGGAGGAATTTTAGGAACTATAGTTGGATTTATTGCTACTAACTATGTCTCTAAATACATTGGATTTGAAGCAATTCCTAGCTTAAATAGCTTACTTTATGCTATTCTAGCTACTATATTAACTGGAGTTGTATTTGGTTTAATACCAGCCTTTAAAGCCTCTAAACTAGACCCTATAAAGGCAATTTATAAATAGTATTCCTATTAATAAGTTATGATTTTTAAATTGCTTTTCTAAAATATGCTTAAATATTTAATGCACTATTATATATGATAGATTAAGAATTTAATCTTTTTCAAATCAAATATAATAGTGCATTATTACTTTCAAAATTATTATTGTTATTTTTACAATTACTAATTACCTAGAGTCTTTTCTAGTGTAGATTTTAATTTTTCAAACTCGTACTTCCAATTTGGATTATAATCTACTATTTCAACAATTTTTGTAGTTAATCCTGTTACTTTTAATTGGTAGACATCATGTTTCATTGCTTGTCCTCTATAAATCTTATCATACTCAGATATTTTCTTCATACCTAGTCTTTTTGCCACATTTATAGATGCTATATTTTCAGGTCTGATATCTGCTACTAAAGTATCCACATTTAAGTTTCTAATAGCATAATCTATGCATATAGTGGCACCTTCTGTAGCATAACCTTGATTCCAATATTCTTTTTTTACTATATAACCTATTCCCAACCCTATGTCCTGCTTTATAAGACCTATTTGTCCCACTACATCATCTATATACTTATCTATAACAATAAAATATCCATATCCATCATTATTATATCTCTGTATATTTTTATCAATCCATTCTGTAACTTCTTCATCAGAAAAAGTATGTTCCCATGCATACATTACTTCTGAATTTTGTAACATTTTACTTATTTCCTTAAAATCACTATGATTCATTTGTCTAATATATAATCTTTTGCTTTCAATCACTGTATTCACCACCCTTAAAACACAATCTTAAGCGTTGTATACAACTTCTCCATTGCATATAGTATAATTAACTTTACCATATAAAGATTTACCTTTAAATGGTGAATTGTCAGCTTTAGAAACAAAATCTTCAACTATCCATTCTTCTTCAGGATTAAATATAACAATATCTGCTACTGCTCCTTCTTCTATAAAACCAACATTTAAATTGTATAGCTTTGCAGGATTTGTAGACATTTTTTCTATTAACTGCATCATACTAAGATGATTTTTATATACTAAGTTTGTTATTCCAAGAGACAACGAAGTTTCAAGCCCTATAATACCACTTGGAGCTTTTATAAATTCTCTGTCTTTTTCTTCTTTACTATGAGGTGCATGGTCTGTTGCTATTATCTCAATAGTGCCATCATTTAATCCTTCTATAATCTTATCTCTATCCCACTTAGTTCTTAAAGGTGGATTCATTTTTGCATTTGTTCCAAACTCTAACACATCTTCCTCAGTCAGTGTAAAGTGATGTGGTGAAGCTTCTGCAACTACGTTTGCTCCAAGATATTTTGCAAATCTAACCATATCAACAGAAACACCAGAACTTATATGTTGTATATCAATCTTAGCACCAGTTTTTAGTGCTAACATACAATCTCTAGCAACCATTACATCTTCTGCTACATTTGATGCACCTTTTAGACCAAGCTCTGAAGCTATCTTTCCTGCATTTACGCCAGGATTTCCAACTAAGGAAGGGTCTTCTTCATGAAAGCTAAGTGGTACATCTAACTCCTTTGCCTTAATCATTGCTTCCATAATTAAACTGCTATCCATTAAAGGCAATCCGTCATCAGTAAATCCTGGAACTCCAGCCTTTTTAAGATTTTCCATATCCACTAACTCTTTACCTTCAAAACCTTTCGTTATGGCTGCTGCTTGTAAAACATTTATACATGCATTTTTTGCTTTTTCCTTTACATAATTAAAAGTATCTTCATTATCTACAATTGGGTCAGTATTTGCCATACATATAACTGTTGTAAATCCCCCTCTAGCTGCAGATTTAGCTCCACTATCTATATCTTCTTTATATGTAAATCCTGGGTCTCTAAAATGTACATGTACATCTACTAATCCTGGTGCAACTATATTCCCACTAGCATCTATTATTTTTTCAAATTCATCATTTTCATCAAAATTACCTATTTTATAGATTTTATTTTCTTTTATAATTAAATCTATTTTCTCATCTCTTTGACTTTTAGGGTCTATCACTCTACCATTTTTAATTAAAATCATACTATTTCTCCTTTATAATTTACATTTATATAGACTCATATAATATTATACATTATTTTACATACTTAAATACAAAATTACGTTTGACATCAATAGCCTTTTTAGGACAAAGTTCATGACAACAGTAACATCTTATACATTTATTTAAATCTATAAGAGCACCTTTATTCCCCATCTCTATGGTATTTGCAGGACAAGCTTCCTTACACTTTCCACATTTTATGCAGTCTTTAAATCTAACCACTGGCTTTGGTGTTATAAGTTTTGAAATAGGTTCATTTAAAAATTTTGGCAATTTTACAGAAAATAGCCTTAAATCTTTACTTACATTTGGTACCTTATAATCTTTTATAATTAAATCCTTTATATCTTCTCCTACAATCTCAATATCTGAAAAGTCTTCTTTTATATACTCTCTTTTAATAGCTCCTCTAATTGTAGCAACTTTGTTTGGAAGCAAACCTATAATCTTACATGCAACAACATCTATAGCATATGGATTTTGTGATGCTAATAAAACACCTATTTCTTTAGGATTTCCTGCTGAAGGTCCATCCCCTTCCATCCCTACGATTCCATCCATAATTGTCAGTGTTGGATTTACATAATCACAAATATCTAAAAGTACATTTTCACAAAATAATTCCTCTGTAGGAAATCTATAATGTATTTCTGCTTTTTTTAATCCAGCTATACATCCATATAAGTTTTTTGTGCCACCAGTAAAAGTTGCCATTACATGTGTTTTTAATTTACAAAGATTTATTACATAATCAGCATCTATTACTGGTTTGATAATGTCCATATATTTAAGAGCATGTGCTTTTTCACTATGTATCTTAACATCTGAAACATCATAATTCAATTTGATACCTAAATCATTTGCTACCTCTTCAATTCCAGATGTCTTATATATACCTTTAAGAGAACCTTGATTATATGGTCCACCAGGACTATCTGCTACTACTATGTCACAATTTAATTCTAAAAGCTTTTCACATACAACCCTTACTACCATAGGATGGGTAGTTGTAGCTTCTTCAGGCTTTTTTTTCATCAATAGATTTGGTTTTACAAGTACTTTACTTCCTTTTTTTACAAACTTGTTAAGTCCTCCAATGTCATCTAAAATTTTTTCAATAGAAAATCTTACATTTTCATACTCATAATTCTTGCAACTTCTAACAGATACTGATTTCATATTATCTTCACCCTTTTATTACAAAGATTTGTTTATATTTTTTGTATAATTTAAAAAAGGAGAAACCAAAGTTTCTCCTTTTAATCTATATTTTTAATTATTATTTTCCAAAATATCTATTTAATAATCCTAAGAATGCTTTACCATGTCTAGCTTCATCTTTACACATTTCATGTA
>NZ_JAGWCT010000106.1:0-14081 GCF_020657815.1 Clostridioides sp. ZZV15-6597
TGTTTATATTGTTCACCTTATTTGTAAGTTTAAAAGATTTTCCAGTTTGCTTTGATAAAATAGATATATTACTATCTAAATTTTCTATAAAATCATTTATATTCAATATAGTTTTTGTAATAACTATGTCTTCTAATCGTTGAGCATTACTCATACTATTTACATAGTATTCAATTCTGTCAATATGTTCAGACATAAGTTGTGTAGTTGATAAAATTTTTTTATCACTAAGTTTTCCTGTTGGTATGTATTTTGTTAAATAGTCTGAGTATCCTTTTAGAACTGTTAGGGGATTTCTTAAATCATGAGAAAAAGCAGTATTAAGCTGTTTTCTATCATCTATCATGGTCCACATTTTTATATTATTTTTATTTAGTTGGGACCTCATTTTCTCGAAAGCATTGCACAGATTACCTAATTCGTCATTACTCTTATATTCTAAGTAAAAATCTAAGTTATTATTGGATATTTCACTTGCTCCTTTATTAAGTATTTCAATAGGTGTCTTTAATTTTACCTTATAAAAAATTATATCAGCCAATAATAGAAGCCCTATAAAAAATACAAGTGGGAGTACAAGCTGAAGTGTACTAATAATATTAATCAACACTTTATCAAAATCGCTGTATTGATTTATATTATTTTGCATTATGGTTATAGTTTCTGTGTATAAGGGAGTTTGTAAATATTTGTCTTGTATAGAGTGATATATATAATTAAGTAAAATGTATGAGATAGTTGTAAGTACTGATGCTATAATTAATGAAGATAGAGTGAGAAAGAAAAAAGATTTTTTTAATGACATATTTTTTATTTTATCCATTTGTAACCAGCTCCCCATACCGTTTCTATGTAATTTTCAAGGGTATATTTTGATAATTTAATTCGTATTTTTCTGATATGTTCCATTATAACATCACTATTTCCATTGTTATCATAGCCCCATATTCTATCATAAATCCTCTCCCTATCAAATACTTGACCAGGATTCGTAGAGAGAAGTTCTACGATATCAAATTCTTTTTTCGAAAGTGAAACTTGATTATTATCAATAGAAATTGACCTTTCTTCATAATCTATTACTAAATCTTTATAAAATTTGACTTTAGTGTGATTTGATTTTCTTTGTTCACGTCTTAAATGAGCAGAAACTCTTGCACCAAGTTCTTCTAAATCAAAAGGTTTTACAATATAATCGTCAGCACCAACACGAAAACCATTAAGTTTATCAGTGTTTTCAATTTTAGCTGTTAAAAACAAAATAGGGCATGATATATAATCTCTAATTCTACTGCAAACTTCAATTCCATTTATTTCAGGCATGTTTATATCAAGTAGAATAATGTCTGGATTTTTAGATATTTTTTCTAGTGCTTCTTTTCCATTATGGGCAGTGTAAACTTCATAATCATTTATTTCAAAATAATCCTTTAATAAAGTGATGATACCTTCTTCATCATCTACGACGAGTATTTTACTGTTCATAAAAATTCTCCTTTCTAAATAAAACTTTTTAAACAACTTTTATTTTAGTATAAAAATCTCAATAATTTCTCAAATTATTAAATCTACATAAAAATATGCTATTTTTAGTGATTAAAATCAGTATATTTTTATATACTAAATAAATCAAGTGTCTAATTATTGGAAAATTTAAATATTAAAAGTGATAAACCATATATTTTTGCTGTAGTAACTTGTGGAGGCGTGATAGGTGGAAGCGCAATTTATGATGTGGATGCTTTGTTGAAAGAGAAGGGTCATGGACTAAATCTAGGTTCAAGGATACAGATGGTTTCTAATTACATTTGTGAGTTTAAAATAAAAGATGATAAAAAAATTGACAATTTACTTAGAAAAGCAGAAATCAAGGTTAATGAAGTGTCAGAAGATATTGTAAATAAGAAAAATAATAAAATTGGCAGAACAAATTTTATATACAAAAAGTTTTATAAAAAATATATTTCATCTTGTGCAAATAAAGACAGGCATTTTTCAGTTGAAGATAGCTGTATAGAATGTGGTATTTGTTCAAAAGTATGTCCTGTAAATAATATAGATATTGAGGAGGGCAGACCGAAGTTTTTACACAATTGTGAACATTGTTTAGCATGTGTACATTGGTGTCCTAAGCAAGCAATTCAATGGAAAGATGTAACTAAAAATAAAAAGAGATACCAAAATCCAAATATAAAGTTGGAAGATATGATAAGTGAGAAAAATAAGGATATTTAATAAAGGTAATAACTACTAGTAACCAATTAGTAATTAAGAGTAGTTGGTATAATTACAATAATAAAAACCCCATAAACATTTTAAATAATTAATTTATGGGGTCATATAATTTTTTATTTTAAAATATTAAGTTCATATAAGTCTGTTCTTCTATGTTTAAGTAATGGCAATTGTTGTTTTATATTAGGAATTAAATCTCTATTAATATCAGCATAGATAATGCATTCTTTTTCATCAGCCTGAGCGATAATTTTTCCCCAAGGGTCTGAAATTCTTGAATTACCAAAAGCTATGTAAGAAGCATCTTTATTTCGAGCAGGTGCAGCACCAACATAGAACACTTGATTATCTAAAGCACGCATTCTGATAGATAATTCCCAATGTGCAGGTCCAGTTGTCATATTAAATGCTGCTGGCAAGATAACTATTTCTGCACCTTCAATAGCCATCAAACGTGATAATTCAGGGAAACGAATATCATAGCAAATAGCAATACCCATTTTTCCATATTCAGTATCTATTATAGTAACATCATTTCCAGCAGTAAGAGTATCAGATTCTTTAAAGCTAACTTTTCCTGTAACTTCAATGTCAAATAAGTGCATTTTGCGATGTTTTCCAATTAAAGTTCCACTTTTATCAAATACATAACAAGTATTATAGATTTTGCTATCTTCTAATTCTGGAATACTACCAGAAATTAGATAAATTCCATGTTTTTCAGCTAGTTTACTCAATGTATTTGTTGTTTCACCTGGATATTCTTCAGCAAATTTAGGAAAGTATTTATTTTCATATGGACAGTTAAACATTTCTGGTAAAACCACAATTTTAGCTCCATTATTGGCAGCTTCTGTTACCATTTCTACAGCATGATTAATATTTTTAATCTTATTTTCTGTAGTCATCATCTGACATACTGCAATTTTGTAGGAATTCATAAAAATTACTCCTTTCGATATTTTTATGTTATTATAACATATTAAATAAAAATTAGATATAAATACAAAATATGTAAGTTGAGTATGTTATATAACTGAAGAGTACAAATTACTATAGATATATATTTTAATTTATACTCTTATAATTTATATCATATCACTATATTGACTTTTTTTACCTATGTTGATAGTATTATTTTAAAGACAATAAAATAATAATAGAGTTTTATAGGGTTCCGCAATTATTAATGATTGGTCTGGTCCAAGATAAAACCCACAACATAATTTTGTTGTGAACACGGAAGGATAAAAACCTGGGAGATATTTTATAATATTTCTCAGGTTATTTTATTGCTAAAAAAGAGAGATATTATTTGAAAAGAGGGATGATTTTATGAAATGGTTATTTTTATTTATTGCAGGACTATTTGAAGTTTTTTGGGCATTCCAATTAAAAAATTCACATGGATTTTCTAAGTTGACTCCAAGTATACTTACTGTTGTTGGGATGATTGTTAGTTTTTATTTTTTATCATTGGCACTTAAACATCTTCCACTTGGAACGTCATATGCCATATGGACTGGAATTGGTACAGTTGGAACTGCTATTGTAGGAATTGCTCTTTTAAATGAACCAGTTAATATGGCTAGAATTTTATGTATAGGTCTTATTGTAGTGGGGATTGTAGGATTGAAATTATTATCTACCAACTAATAAGTATGAATTACGATAAATAGTAGGAGATGATAGTTATAGAGTATATAAACTAAAATATTTTAACAACAAAATAAAAAAGCTATGAGCTTAGAAATTATAAAATGTTTTAAAGTAATTAACATTTTATAGAATTTCTGCTTCATAGCTTATTTTTATTTATAAGTTTATTAGATTTGTATTTGAAAATTATATGTATATATTCTGTATAATTATTTTGCTAATAATAAAGCAGTTAAATCCATAGGGTCAACTATTACACCATCTTTATAAACACGCATATTTCCAGATGCTATCTCATCTATTAATATTACTTCATTATTGTAGAATCCAAATTCAAACTTAATATCATAAAGTTCAAGTCCTTTTTCAGCTATAGTATCACGAACTATGTTAGAAATTTTTTGAGTCATACTCTTCATTGAATCGAATTGAGCTTGAGTCATAATATTTAAAGCTTCTAAACCTTCAGATGTTATAAGTGGGTCACAACGGTCATCATCTTTTAAAGTTGCTTCTACATAACAATCTAACTTAGCTCCTTCTTCAACACATGAACCATAACGACGTAAGAAACTACCAACAGCTCTATAACGACAAATAACTTCTAATCCATTACCAAAAACTTTTGCTGGTAACACTTCCATAGTTGCATCTTCTAAATTAGCACTTACATAATGAGTTTTAATTCCAGCATTGTTTAGAATTTCAAAGAACTTAACAGATGTTTCTAAATTAGCCTTACCAATTCCATCTATGCTTAGCCCTACAGTATTTTCACCTGGATCGAATACACCATCTTTGCCAGTTACATCATCCTTAAATTTAAGTAAGCAATTTCCATTATCTAATTCAAAAACATCTTTAGTCTTTCCTTGATACACTTTTTTCATAAACAACCTCCAAAATATTAAATTATTATATTGAATAAGGCATTAGTGTCAAAAAAGTTCTGGTATTCGTATAAAAATTTATATTGATGCCTTACATTTAATATTATATCACAAAAATAGAGAATTTTTCCGAACATTTTTACAAAAATAACAAAAAAAGTACATTTTATAAAAAAGTTTAGAAAAGTGCCAAGAAAGAAAGTGAGTGTCATTTGTATTAACACACATAAGTTTTTGTAGGAAATTTTTTTGACACACTTTGACACACATATAATAATAGTATGATAAATGGCATGAAACCTATATTTACAAATATTGGCATAAAAATTGCTTTATATATTTTACATAAAAAAGATGAGTATATATCTAAATAAAATAAACAATAGAGGTGGTTAATGTGAAGTCAGTTAAGTTCTATGGTGTAAGAGATACAAGAGTCGAGAATGCAGATATACCTAAAATATTAGAAAAAGATGATGTAATAGTTAAAGTAAAAGTTGCTGGGATATGTGGCTCTGATATATCGAAATACTCAAAGACAGGTCCTCATATGGTTGGAGAAATCTTAGGTCATGAATTTTCAGGAGAGGTAGCAGAAGTTGGTATAGAAGTAAAAGATTTTAAAATAGGAGATAGAGTTGCTGTTTGTCCAGCTATGCCATGTTTTGAATGTGATGAATGTAAAAAAGGGCTGTATTCAAGATGTAATAATGTAGCAATAATAGGAAATAAAGAGCTTGGAGGATGTTTTGCTGAATACACAAAGGTAAAGGAGAGAAATTTAATAAAAATACCAGAAGAAATAAGTTATGAAACGGCTGCTGCTTTAGAGCCAGTGTGTATAGCAGGACATGGACTTTTTAGGTCAGAAACTAAGGTGGGAGATACTGTTGTAGTACTTGGAACAGGACCAATAGGCTTATTTTCAATACAATGGGCAAAAATATTTGGTTCTACAAAAATAGTGGCTATAGATGTATTTGATGAGAAATTAGAATTAGCGAAGGAATTAGGAGCAGATATTTGTATAAATGCAAAAGAAAAAAATATTGTAGAAGAGATAAAAAAATTAACTAATGGAGCTGGAGCAGACATTGTTATTGAATCAGCAGGGACTCCAATGACATGTGGTCAGGTATTGTTATTAGCTAAAAAAGGTGGGACAGTACTTTATGCAGGAGTACCATATGGAGATGTAGCTTTAAGCAGAGAACAATTTGAAAAGATAGTGAGAAGTGAGCTAACTGTGAAAGGAACTTGGTTTGGAAATTCATTTCCATTTCCAGGAAAAGAATGGAGTGCTGGCTTGTATCATATGCAAAAAGGTGACATGAATGTTGAAAAATTGGTGACACACAGAATAAATTTAGATGAAGTGCCAGATTATTTTGAAAAAATATACAAAAGAGATATTTTCTTTGGTAAGATAATGGTTAATGTGGCTAATTAAGGTAGAGTAATAAAGATAGTAATTTATAGTGTATATAAAAAAGTTAAGAGAGGTATGATTCATATGGCAGGAATAATTATAGCTGCACATGGGAATATGGCTAAAGCAATGTTAGAAAGTGCTGAATTAATAGTAGGGAAACAAGAAAAAGTAGAAACTTTAGGATTAAACCATGGTGACAGTATAGATGAGTTTAGTAGAAAATTAGAAAATGGAATTGAAAAATATAAAGATGAAGGTATTTTAGTATTACTTGATTTTTATGGAGGAACTCCTTTCAATACATCTGCTGTTATAATAAACAAATTTGCTAAGGACTGTGAATTGGAATGTTTAACAGGTGTAAATTTGCCTATGCTTTTAGAACTGTTTTTAAACAGAGATACTATGAAGTTAAAAGATTTAAAAAGTTTATGTGAAGAAGTTGGAGCTTCAGGAATTAAGGACGTAAAAGCAGCTTTAAAGATATAAAATAAATTAAAATTTTGGAGGAATTATTATGAGCAATATAGCGTTAACAAGAATTGATGATAGGTTAATACATGGTCAAGTTATCACTGCTTGGTGTAAGATTACATCAGCAAAGAGAATAGTAATAGTAGATGATTTAGTTGTAAAAGACCCTTTTATAGTACAAGTCTTACAAATGGCAGCACCTTCAACTGTTAAGGTTGAAGTGCATGATATAGAATCAGGTGCTGAGGTTTTAAAATCATATGATGGAGATGAGAATTTAATAGTATTAGTTAAATATCCTAAAACTGTTTTGGGTCTAGTAAATAATGGAGTAGATTTAAAAGAGTTAAATGTTGGGGGTATGGGAGCTGGTCTTGGAAGAAAAAGTTTTTATAAAAATATATCAGTATCAGATGAAGAGAAAGAAATATTTAAGGAATTAATATCAAAAGATGTTAAGTGTTTTATACAAATAGTTCCAGATGCAAAGAAAATTGATGTAGGAACATTATTGTAAGGCCTATTTTGTAAATATTTAAAATTAAATAAGGAGGAAGAACATGCAAATTTCACTAATTCAAGCAGTTTTAATAGCAATTTTTTATTATCTTTCTTGGAGTCCATGGCTAACTTATGTTGGATTTTTTACATGGAATAGACCTTTATTAGCTGGATTTGTAACCGGAATTATACTAGGAGACCCAGTTCAAGGAGCAATTATAGGTGCAGGT
This sequence comes from Clostridioides sp. ZZV15-6597, assembly GCF_020657815.1. NCBI lineage: Bacteria > Bacillati > Bacillota > Clostridia > Peptostreptococcales > Peptostreptococcaceae > Clostridioides > Clostridioides sp. ZZV15-6597. The sequence continues at coordinate 7,422 of NZ_JAGWCT010000106.1, forward strand.
ATAAATATGATATACTTAGGATTCATATCAGCAGGAGGGGCTCAAATGGGAGACCCAGCTTTTGCAGGATATGTGGGGACTGCTTTAGCTATAGCATCTAATTTGGATGTAAGTACTGCAATGGCAATAGCTGTTCCGCTAGGTACTGTTGCAACTGTGCTTTGGATAGGTAAAATGACAGTAAATTCTTTTTTTGCACACTGGGCAGATAGAGAGGTTCAAAAAGGGAATATAGATAAAGTAGCATTTATAAATATAGTTCCACCTCAGATACTATTGTTTGTAATGAGTTTTATACCAGCGTTATTAGTTGTTTATTTTGGGCCAAATGCAATAGATGGAATGTTAGAAGTAATGAATGATAATGTATTACATGTATTCAATGTAATTGGAGCTATGTTACCAGCGCTAGGAATTGCTATGAACTTAAAATTAATTGGAAATAAGTTTACTATGCCATTTTTCATATTAGGTATATTAATGGCTGTTTATTTTAAAATAGATATAATAGTAATATCTGTTATTGGAGTAATACTTGCTCTTACAATTACTTCAATTAAATATGGAAAAGATGGTGCGACATCTTAAATATATAAGAAAGGGGAAAATATTATGTCAAATACAAAAAGTCAAGTAGCTAAGAAAACGTTAAGCAAAAAAGATGTGATAAAGTCATGGCTAAGATGGTTTTTCTTTGCACAATCCAACTACAATTATGAAAGATTACAATCAACAGCATTTTCACATTCAATGTTACCAGTACTTAAAAAACTATATCCAGATAAAGAAGAGTTAAAGCAAGAAGTAGAAACTCACTTGGCATTTTTTAATACAGAGCCTATATGTGGATGTGTTATACATGGAATAACAATAGCTATGGAAGAAGAAAAAGCTAATGGAGCAGATGAAATAAGTGGTGATGGTATGAATGCCATAAAGACAGGTTTGATGGGACCATTGGCAGGGATTGGAGATACTTTAACTCAAGGAGTTATAACACCTATAGTATTAGCTGTTTGTATTGGTTTAACTGAGGGAGGAGCATCAATTGCAGGACCGATATTATTTGTATTAGCTCAATATATAATAATGACTTCAATTTCATTTGGAATGTGGACAAATGGTTATAAGTATGGTAAAAAAGCTGTTGAAAGTATACTTCAGGGTGGAATAGTAAATAAAGTTATAGAAGGTGCTTCTATACTAGGGACTTTAGTTATGGGCGGACTTGTAGGTAGATTTATTAATTTATCTACACCAATAAGTTATACTAGTGGAGATTTTAAATTTAGTCTTCAGACAGATTTACTTGATAAGATATTTCCTGGATTAATTCCTTTGGTACTTACTTTGTTAGTGCTTTTAGCTTTAAAGAAAGGTCTTTCTCCAATAAAAATAATGGGTATATTGATAGTGGTAGGTGCTATTACAGGTATATTAGGATTATTTTAAATAAATGCATATGATGTATTAATGAGGATTTTAGATAAATTGGCTATATCTATAAAATACAATAGTAATTAGGGTAAATTAGATTTTCAATAGATTAAGATTTAAGCTTAGATAAGCTATGTAGAATATATAATTTTGTAAAAGGTATCTCAAAATGATTTTTTAATTGTAAATGAGGTACTTTTTTATTTATGGACTTAGTATTAAAGCTTATCTGTACTGTATTTTATATTGAGCTTTAGTAATAATTGTAAACTTCCTGTAACATATATTTTATATAATTGAAACAATGGATATAATATGAAATATAATAAATTTAGGGATGTGAATATATGAATATATTAATTGCTGATGATGAAGTGAGTATGATTAAGATACTTTGTGCTTATTTTAAAAAAGAAGGCTTCAATGTATTTACTGCAAAAAATGGGGAAGAAGCTTTAAATGTTTTTTATGAAAATAAAATAGACTTAGCAATACTGGACTGGATGATGCCAGTAATTGATGGAATAGAGGTTTGTAAAGAGATAAAAGAAAATAGTAATACAAAGGTACTTATGTTAACAGCTAAAAGTCAAAGTGAAGATGAAATCGAGGCACTCAATATAGGAGCAGATGAATATGTTAAAAAGCCATTTGACCCTAGAGTTTTAATAATAAGGGCTAAGAAATTGGTAAATTATAAAGATACAATTAATATAAAAGATTTAAAAATAGATTTTGAGTCAAATAAAGTTTTTAAAGGTAATGATGAACTACTATTGACTAAAAAAGAATTGGAATTAATGCGCTGTTTAGTCAATAACAAAGGAATAGTGTTATCTAGGGAAAGACTTTTAGATTTAGTCTGGGGATTGGATTATGATGGAGATTTTAGAACAGTAGACACTCATATAAGAAGACTTAGAACAAAAATAGGAGAAGATATAATAAAAACTTACAGAGGATTAGGATATAGTCTGGAGGATTTTGATGACTAAACTAAATAAGAAGTTATCTATAAGTATATCAATAGTAGTTGTAGTCGTTTATATAATATCTATAGTTATAAATAGTATGTTTATTCATAGGTATTATTTACATGAAAAAAGAAATGTATTGAATAATATTGAAAATGAAATAAAACATAAGGATATGAATAAATTAAAGTCAAATATTGAATCAATTGAAGAAAAAAGCAATACAGCCATTGTATATGTAACATTAGATAAAAATTACAAAGATAAAAATTACAAAGATAAAAATAGCATAGATAAAATAAATGAAGATTTACTAGATGCCTTTTGGAATAAAGGTTTGAGCTTAAATAAATTTTGGATTGAAGGAAGTGTTTTAAAGGATATTGACAATAAAAGTATTAATAAAATATATAATCAAGGAAAAACCAAATATAGTCTACTAGTAAAGTTTATGAAAAAGGATAATTATTTATTTGCTATATCTATACCAATAGAACATTCAGAAGAAACAATTGGTATAGTAAATAGATTTAATATAATAATGGGGATATTTTCAGTAATTATAATAACTATACTTACATTTATACTGTCAAACAGAATTATAAGGCCTATGGAAAAATTAAAGCTTTTATCTAAGGATATATCTGAGTTAAACTTTAGAACTGAGGCTATAAAAACGAACGATGAAATAGAAGAGTTAGCTTATAGCATAAATATAATGAGTGTAAAGCTTGAAAAGGCACACAATGAATTAAATAAAAGGAATGAAAATTTGAAGTCTTTTATATCTGATGCATCTCATGAAATGAAAACTCCAATAGCACTTATAAAAGCATATTCTATAGGCATGAAAGATGGCTTGGATGATGGTACTTATACAGATACAATAATTGAACAGGCAGAAAATATGTCTAATACAATAAATACCCTTTTATATTGGGCTAAATATGAGAAAAAAGAAGTTAGTTTGTGTGAAGTAGATTTAAAGGAAAGACTGCTAAAGAATTTAAAAAATTATGAATTATTGATATCTAAGGATAATATAAGTGTTAAATGCGATATAGAAGATAAAAATCTTATAATAAATTCTGATAAAGATAGTATAGATATGGTACTTAATAATCTGATTAGTAATGCAATAAAGTATACTAGTGATAATGAGATAGAGATTAATCTTTTTAGAGATAAGGATAAGATTATTTTATCTATAAAAAATGGAATAGATTATGATAGAGAAGATGAGATTGATAATATATGGAAGCCTTTTTATGTCTTAGAGAAGTCAAGAAGTAAAGAACTTTCAGGTACTGGTCTTGGTCTTACAATAGTCAAGACTATACTTGAAGAAAATAATTTTAGATATAAGGTTGAAATTTATGATGGAAAGATAGAGTTTTATATTATCTTTATATAAGCTTTATATTATTTTTATATTGTCTCATAAAGATACAACAAAATAAAATATAAATATAAAAAATAATTTAAAAAACATCAAATTAATTTGTTTTTCATATGGATAAAATTGGTTGATTAATATATAATCATAAGTATAAATAATGAAATTTATTTATAAAAGAAGTAGCACTTTTAATTCTAAGAGCTACTTTTTTTTACATAAAATCTACTATTTTACTACAATTCATTAACATAAAAATTAAACTCACCTTAAAATTTAAATTTACTAATTTTTCAATTAATTAGAAAATATACATATTCCTTTATAATAACTATAATATAAGAAAATAATAAGTAAATTATATATTAATTATGAAATCATTATAGTTAGAAAACCTCTTTAAAATTAGTCTTTAAGTATCCCTTAGAATTAAAACGGGAACAAAAAGAAGCAATTAGGTACTACTAATGGACAAGGGGGAAATATAATGAAAATACCAAAGAAGATTGCTGCTATGCTTACAGTTACTATGATAGCTGGAAGTTCTACAGCAGGCATAGCTAGTGCGCAAACAGTAGCAACAAATTTAACAGGACAAGAGAGATATGAAACTGCTGTAAAAATAAGTCAAGATGGATGGAAAAATGCTGATGAGGTAGTAATAGTAAATGATTCATCTATAGCAGATGCTCTATCCGCAACACCATTTGCAAAGGCAAAAAATGCTCCTATACTTTTAACAGGTAAAGATAAATTAAATGATAAGACAAAAGCAGAGTTACAAAGATTAAAAGCTAAGAAAATATATTTAATAGGTGGAACTTCTGTATTAAGTGCAAATATAGAAAAACAAATAAAAGATTTAAAAATATCTTTTGAAAGAATATCTGGTGCAGAGAGATACCAAACATCTTTAGAGTTAGCAAAGAGATTAGATGCAGTAAGTGATGTTAAGAAAATAGCTGTAGTTAATGGTGAAAAAGGGCTTGCAGATGCAGTAAGTGTGGGTGCTCCAGCTGCACAAAATAATATGCCAGTAATACTTGCTGATTCTAAAAATGGAACAGCAGTTGCAGATAAATTTATAAAAGATGCAGGAATAACTCAATCTTATGTAGTAGGTGGGGAAAGTTCAGTTTCTGAAGCTGTAAAAAATAAACTACCAAATAGTACAAGATTAGGTGGAACAGATAGAAATGATACAAATGCAAAAGTAGTAAAAGAATTCTATAAAAAGACAGATTTAAAAAATGCATATGTAACTAAAGATGGTATGGCTAAACAAGACCAACTTATAGATGCATTAGCAGTAGGTGTATTAGGTGCTAAAAATCAATCGCCAGTAGTTTTAGTTGGAAAAAATCTATCAGCTTCACAAAAAACTTTAGTTAACTCTAAGAGTTTTGATAAAATAACTAAGGTTGGTGGAAATGGTAATGAAACAGCATTTAATGAAATGAAATCATTACAAGAAGTAAGTACAGTTGAGGCTAAAACAATTGCTGAATTAAAATCAGCTGTAGATAAAGCAACTGCTAATGATGTTATAAACTTTAAACCAACTAGTGAAGTTAAAGAAGCATTTACAATACAAACTGACAAAGCAGTAACAGTGAACTTAAATGGTACATATACAAAGACTGTAACTATCAACATGCCTAATGGGGATGTAAATAACTATGCAAAAGTAGATGATGTAATTATAGATGATGTTAAAGATGGAACTTTTGTTAACTATGGAAAAATAACTAACTTAAAAGTTAATGATAAAAATGGAGCTAAGATAGAAAATAATTCAAAAGGTGAGATTGGTAGTTTAACAGTAGCATCTGGAGCAAGTCAAGTAAAAGTAAATAATGGTGGTAAGATAACTACAGTTACAAATAATTCTAAAGGAACTACTATAGATAATAAGGGTACAATAAGTACTGTTAAGGGAGACAATTCTCCATCTATAAGTGGAAATAATCCAGGTTCTAACTCATCAGGAGGAAGTTCATCAAGTGGAGGTTCTTCAGGAGGAAGTAGTAGTGGAGGAAGTTCTTCTAACCAAAATCAAACAGCAGTAAATAAAGAGGCTGCAAAAATAACAAGTGTAGCTGCACCAGCAAAAGATGCAACTAAATTAACTATGCCATCAGTATCAAGTGGATATACAATAGCAATAAAATCATCAAGCAACGAGAATGTTATAAAGAAAGATGGAACAATAGTACCACAAAATACAGCAACAACAGTGAAACTAGTATTTAAAATAACACATACATCAAGTGGAAAAACAGCAGATACTAAAGAAATAGGTGTAGTAGTACCAGCTAAATCAACAGATGAAGAATTACAAACAGCAGTAAATAAAGAGGCAGCAAAAATAACAAGTATAGTTGCACCAGCAAAAGATGCAACTAAATTAACTATGCCATCAGTATCAAGTGGATATACAATAGCAATAAAGACTTCAGATAATGAGGCAGTTGTAGATAAAAATGGAACAATAGTACCACCAGATGCAGAAACAAAAGTTACATTAGTATTTACAGTAGAGCATACATCAAGTGGAAAAACAGCAGATACGAAATCAATAGAGGTAACAGTACCTGCTAAAACAGCTGTAGATACAGACCAAGAAGCAGTAGATAATGAGGCATCAAAAATAACAAGTGTAACTGAACCAACAAAAGATGCAACAACACTAACTATGCCAACAGTACCAAGTGGATATACTATATCAATAAAATCATCAACTAATGAAAATGTTATAAAGAAAGATGGAACAATAGTACCACCAGATGCAGAAACAAAAGTTACATTAGTATTTACAGTAGAGCATACATCAAGTGGAAAAACAGCAGATAC
>NZ_JAGWCT010000107.1:0-13627 GCF_020657815.1 Clostridioides sp. ZZV15-6597
TTAGCATAGAAAATCAAATAAAAAGATTGTGCTAATATGTAGACATTGACGAGGTCGAATTTAAGCCTTTGGACTGCTATATTAAACTAAAGTAGATATTCTTATGAATCTCAAAATAGAGCAGGATGAAAAAGGAAATAAAACTATAAAAAATATAAAGTATTTATATAAATTTATAGAGTTTATACGTCAGTTGGGTAGGAAATTTAATAGGAGCTTTGATTTTAGGTATAATGTTTGTAGGAACTGGTTTAGTAGATAAAGGTCCTGTAGCAGAATTTTTTGCAACTACAGCAGCAGCCAAAGCATCTATGCCGTTTATGTCTCTTTTCTTTAGAGGAGTTTTGTGTAATATTTTAGTTTGTGTCTCAGTTTTATGTTCATTTAGAACTAATAACGATAGTGCAAAAATAATTATGATATTCCTATGTTTATTTGCTTTCATAACAACAGGGTTTGAACATAGTGTGGCAAATATGACAATCTATAGTGTTTCATTATTTTCTCCAACAATTCAAACAGTTAGTATTGGAGGAGCTATTTATAATTTAGTAGCTGTAACACTTGGAAACATTGTTGGAGGAGCTTTATTTATGGGACTTGGTACTTATATACTAGGTAAAGAAAAAATTAAACAAGTTTGCTAAATAAATCTTATAACGCTCTCAATAAGTACAAATATCGTATTATTGAGAGCGTTGTTTTTAATTTTTAAAAAAATATTTGAAAGAAAAAAAGTATGATGGCATATGAATATATATGATGTATGTGATTATAAAGTTCGTTAAATTATGAATTAAAATTAGTATTATAAATAAAAAGTTAGAAGCCTCACGTAGAAAAGATGATTTTGAATACAATAATAAGTGTGATAAAATTGACTTTGTTGAAATTTTGAAGGAGGTATTTGATGACAAAAAAATTAATAATATCAAAAACTAAATTGTTTATTTTTATAATAGCATTTATATCTGCATTTATAGCTCTATTTGGAAGTAAAAATACACTTATAGGTGTGGCTATAGTAACAGCTATGCTAATGCTTTTGGAAAGAGATTTAACTATTTCTCCAATTAAAAATTTACTAAAGTACTTGATAATAAATGTAACATTAGGAGTATTATCGTTTTTTGCAGTACAAAATATGTATTTAGGAATTTTATTAAATTTTATAGCATTATTTATAATAGGATATTTATTTAGTTATGACTTGAAAAGGGCTGTATATGTACCTTTTGGTCTTATGTATATATTTATGATAAGTATACCTGTAGGATTAAGTGAATTTCCTATAAGATTATCAGCTTTAGCGAGTGGTTCACTTGTCATAATGATTGCTCAATTTGTTATGAATAGAAATAGAATGAAAAAAATTGGTGACAAAGAATTAATATCTATATGTGATGAGTTGTTGGAAAAAATAAATCTTTTAAAAAATATTATGAACAATGATAATTCTGTAAGTAAGTCTAATATGAGAAAAATAGATAGTTGTAATTACACAATAAATTCTATATCAAAAGGTCTTAAAATGGTTATATTTGATAATAGAAAAGATGACTTTTTTATTAGTATTAAAGGAATGGATATAATAAATATCTTATTTTCATTAGAAAGAATAAGTTTAATCTTAGATAGATATAAAGCAGATACTAAGGAATTTGAGGATGAAGACATAAAAAATATTCTAGAAGAAAGTAGTACAAATTGTAAAGAAGATGTTTTAGTTGTAGTATCTAAAGAAGTAAATTATATCAAGATGTGCTTAGAAAATAAAGATAATATAACTGATAAAGAAATACTTGGATTTAGAGATTATGTTATCGCTCAAGATACTAAAAATATAAATTTGAAAGAAATTTACAGTGTTTTAGAAAATCTATATGAATTTTTATTAGAATACAAAAAGGTAAAATCAAAAGAGGAAAAAAGAGCTGAAAGAAAAATAAAGATACCACATGAGTTTAAAAGAATATCAATATATAAGCAACATTTTAATTTAAAATCTATAAGATTTTCTTATGCAATAAAAATCGCTTTGGCTACAGCAATATCAGGTTTTATTATGGATTATTTTCACTTAAAAGATGGAAGATGGATAATGTTAACTGTATTTTCATTAACACAACCTTATGCAGAGAATTGTTTGCAGAAATCCAGAAAAAGAATAGAAGGTACACTAGTAGGAGCGGTAATATTTATTGTTTCATTTTCAATAATAAAAGATAACACATTAAGGTCATTAATAGTACTTTTAGCAGGATACATAAACTCATATGTAGTTGATTATAGAAAATTGATAGTGTGTGTAACTGTTTCAGCTCTTGGTTCCGCAGCAGTTATGGGAGACCCTAATGTTTTAACTATGAGTAGAATTTCATATGTGGTATTAGGTGCAATTATTGCATTAATAATAAATAAATTTGTTTTACCATATGATGCAAAAATGGGGTATCAGCATGTTATAGATGTGTATAAAGGTATAGTTAAAAATATAATTAATGAAGTTAATAAATCTATTGAAAACTCAACCAATGTTCATTATATAAAGAATCTATTATTAGTGCCATCACTTATTGAAGATAGACTTATGTTGATAAATACTATATACAAAGATGAACGTCAAGATGATTTCTTAGAAAATCAACAATTACTAATAAGTAATATGTACAATTTATATATAAATGTCAAAAAGAATAATATTAGAGATGAAGATGTAGAAAGAATATTGAGAGATACTAGTTATATTTCAAATTATGATGCTGATAAATATGATGAAGGAAGAAGTGTAATTTTAGATAGTATTGAAAATACAGTAAGCTTGGGCGATAAAATAATTTGTCTCAATTTACTTCAAACTTTAAATGGTGTAAAAGAGATGTATAGAATAAGTAATACCAGTAAAATGTTAGCGCAAGAAGTTGCATAATTTTCTAATCTAATTAAATTATATAATAAGTCATAGCTTTAAAGCAAAGTATATGACTTTTTCTTTTATACAATGTTAAAAGAAAATAGTATATTAAAAACAAAAAACATATAGTTATGAATTTTGTGTGAAAAAGGTTAAAATATTGATTTTTTTCATTAGTTGAAAAAACAATTTACTTAGGATAAACTATAATAGTATTCAAATATTATGGGGGTTAGATTTATGAGTAAAGATGTAAAGGTAAAGCGCGATAAGAAATATGATACATTTAGTATAACTATGGAACTTGAAAGACCTTTACTTTATGATGAGGTTGAAAACGAAGATGATAAAAATGATAATAGAAAATTTAATATAAAAAAGAAAATATTCATGGGAATAGGTATACTGTTTGTATTGATTCTGCTTAGTTTTTTCATATGGATAAACAAAACATATGAACCTCAAAAACTAGCAAAAGAAGCACTAGTTAGTAATAGTAAAGTCGAGGTAACCATAAATGAAAATATTTCATTTACACCTAAGGGTAGAAAAGTTTCTAAAGGTCTAATTTTTTATCCAGGAGCTAAAGTAGAAATTGAATCATATGCACCACTTGCAAGAAAAATAGCAGAAAGTGGATATGAAGTGGTAATTGTAAAAATGCCACTTAATCTAGCTATACTTGGAACTAATAAAGCACAGAAAGTTATGGATTCTTACAGTAACATAGAACATTGGGTAATGGGAGGGCACTCATTAGGCGGAGTTGTTGCATCTAATTTTGCACGTGACAATAAATTAATTGATGGAGTTGTGTTTTTATCTTCTTATCCAATGGGCAATGAACTAAGACAGTTAGGCAAAAAGGTTATATCTATATGGGGAAGTAAAGATGGAGTAGTTAACTTTAAAAACCTTATAGAAGCAAAAGAAAAACTTCCTGATGATACAACTTATGTTGAAATTGAAGGGGGAAATCATGCACAATTTGGAGATTATGGAAAACAAAAGGGCGACAATGATGCTATTATAAGTCAAGAAAAACAGCTTAAGATTACTGCAAATAGTATTATTAAATTTTTAAATAATATATCTTAAACAAAAGCTTGAAGTTTATAATATATATAAAGTATTATTTTAAGTAGATATTATTAATATAATAAAACTAAGATTGGATTACAAGGGGGATTTTAATATGGAATATGATATGCCACTTTATAGACCACCAAGTGAGGCTTATAGTCTTATAATACAAGTCACACTAGGATGTTCTCATAATAAATGTACATTTTGTAGCATGTACAAATCAAAGAAATTTAAAATAAAACCATTAGAAGTAATAAAAAATGAAATTGATATATTTAGAAGACATTATAAAAATGTAGACAGAATATTTTTAGCAGATGGAGATGCATTGATAATACCAATGGAAAAATTAAGAGATATAATATTATATATAAAAGAAGTTTTTCCAGAGTGTGAAAGAATTACTCTATATGGCTCTCCTAAGTCTATAGAGAAAAAAACTGATGATGAACTTAAAGAGTTAAAAGAACTTGGTGTTAAGATGATTTATCTAGGACTTGAAAGTGGAAATGATGAGGTATTAGAAGATATTAAAAAAGGATTTAATAGCGAACAACTGATAAAAGTTGGTAGAAAAGTTAAGAAAAATGGTATTAAATTATCAGCTACTGTAATAGCAGGTCTTGGAGGAACTAAAAAAACACATCAACATGGAGTTGATACAGGAAAAATGTTAGGAGCAATTTCCCCAGATTATGTAGGTGTATTGAGTTTAATGGTAGAACCTAATACTGAACTTTACGATTTACTTCAATCTGGTGAATTTAAAGTATTGGAAGATAAGGCTGTGCTACAAGAAATTAAAGAAATGATAAAAAATATAGATACCAATGAAAAAGTTGTATTTAGAAGTAATCATGCGTCAAATTATGTTAACTTAAAAGGAATATTACCTGAGGATAAACAACGTCTGATTGATGAGATAGATTATTATCTAAGTAACTTAAAATTAAAAAGAGAAGAATATAGAAGACTGTAAAATTTAAATATCATTAATATATATGTATAGATGTAAAATATTTAAATTATCTAGATTTTAAGTGGGGTGTCTCAGAATGAACTTTTTAGTTCATGAGGCACTCTTTTTTGTATGAAATCAAATATATTTTCATCATTTCAACAATGAAAAGGAGGCTTATCTCTATTTTGAGACAGCTCCTTTTTTGTTAAGGAATATAATTATGGAATCATAGAAAAAATCTATCAATAATGATAAAAATATGCACTGGATTAATAGATTTCCACGCATTATAATAGAGACATAAATTTAAATTACAAAAACTATAAACATAAAAACGTGTGGAGGAATAGAAATGAAAATATATCAAAATATCTTTGAACCATTAACTATAAAAAGGATGAATGTAAAAAATAGAATAGTTATGCCACCGATGGGAACAAACTTTGGTGGAGAAAGTGGAGAATTTAAAGATGAGCACATTAAATATTATGAACAAAGAGCTAAAGGTGGAACTGGACTTATAATTGTAGAAAATGCTTGTGTAGATTTTCCTTTAGGTTCTAATGGAACTACACAAATAAGAATAGACCATGACAGATACATACCTGCCTTATATAAATTAACTGAGAATTTACATAAACATGGTGCATGTGTAGCTATACAAATTAATCATTCAGGTGCTTCAGCTATGCCAGAGAGAATAAATGGATTAACTCCAGTATCTTCTTCTAATATACCTTCAAAAAATGGAGGAACAATACCCAGAGAATTAAAGAAAGAAGAAATACTAAATATAGCTAAAAAATATGGTAAGGCAGCAAAAAGAGCTCAAATAGCTGGTTTTGATGCTGTAGAGATACACGCTGGGCACTCATATCTAATAAGTCAATTTTTATCCCCAATTTACAATAAGCGTACAGATGAATTTGGTGGAAGTCTTGAAAACAGAGCGAGATTTGCAAAACTAGTAATTGATAAAGTTAGAAACGAAGTGGGAGCATTATTTCCTATATCTTTAAGGGTAAGTGCTGATGAATTTATAGAAGGAGGAAATACTTTAGATGATACCTTAAAGCTTCTTGAATATTTAAATGAAGAAGTAGATATATATAATGTATCAGCAGCATTAAATGATTCTATACAATTTCAAATCGATACAATGACATTAGAAGATGGGTGGCGTTCATATATGTCTAAAGCAGTTAAAAAAAGATTTGGAAAAGCAACAATAATAACTGGAAATATAAGAAACCCAGAAATAGCATCAAAAATACTTAAAAATAATGAAGCGGATTTTATAGGTATGGGAAGAGGGCTTATAGCTGACCCTAATTGGGTTGAAAAAGTGCAAAATGGAAAAGAAGATTCAATAAGAAAGTGTATTTCATGCAATATAGGATGTGCAGGTAATAGAATTGGAGCAAATAGACCTATAAGATGTACAGTAAATCCAGACTTAATAAATGGAGAAGAATATAAACAGAGAAAAGTAAATAAGACAACAAATGTAGTTGTTGTAGGTGGAGGAACGGCTGGTCTTGAAGCAGCAGCCACAGCAGCAGAGGTGGGATGTAATGTATTTTTATTAGAAGAAAAAGCAGATATAGGAGGGCTTGCTGAGACAATATCAACTTTTCCAGATAAAAGTAGAATAAATGATTTTCCAAAGTATTTAAAACAGAGAGTTAAAAAATTAAAAAATTTAATTGTTTTTAAAAATACAAAAGCTGATATTAAATTTATAGAAAATTTAAAACCCGATATAATTATAAATGCTACAGGTTCAAAACCATTACTTCCACCAATAACTGGTTTGTTGGATAGGATAGACCAAGAAAATGGAAAGGTGAGTTCAATATTTAGGCTATTTAATGATATAGAAGATTTTCAAACAAAAGACTTAGAAAATAAGAAAGTAGTAGTTGTGGGTGGTGGAGCTGTTGGATTAGATGTTGTAGAATTTTTCTCGGAAAATAAGGCTAGAACTTCTATAGTTGAGATGTTACCAGTGGTAGGAAAAGATTTAGACCCTATAACAAAGGTTACAATGATGAAGATGTTAAAAGATTATAATGTTGATGTTTATACAAATACAGCATTATTGGAAGTTGAGGATGATAATTTTAAAGTTAAGAAGGATAAAGAAGAGTTATTGCTAGATTTTGATTATGGATTTATATGTTTAGGAATGAAATCTAATAATCCAATTTTGAATGATTTAAAGAAACATTTTGAATCTAAAAATGTGGAAGTTATAAATATAGGAGATAGTAAAATAGCTAGAAGAATAATAGATGGAGTTAGAGAAGGAAGAAATATAATAACAACTTTAGAAAAGTTAAATCTTCTATGATAATAGATAAAAAAGACAATTTTAGAAAAGTCAAATCTTTTGTAGAGAATAAATAATAAAAATAAAGTAATCTTAGAAAAGTTAATTCATCTTTGTTTTATAACTTTAGTACTATTTTTAATTTTAACTATATCAAAGAGTACTATTGGTAATATAGTAGATTTAAGGGAATTCCTAAAAAGATTTCCCTTAAATCTCGTTTTAAGATAAATTAGTCATAAAATATTAAACTAATTTATCAATAGCTCCTGATTGAATATGTTGAATATTTGATTGGATTTTTTCATATGACCAATCCCACCACTTAATTTTTAATAATTTTGAAATTATATCATCGTTAAATCTTTTCTTTATAATTTTTGCAGGTATTCCTCCAACAATAGAATATGGAGGGACATCATTAGTAACTACAGCTCTTGTTCCAATAATTGCACCATCACCAATTTTTACACCTGACATAATTACAGCATCATAGCCTATCCATACATCATTTCCAATTACAATATCACCCTTATTGTCCCAAGCATCTGTTATATGATTTATGTCTAAACCCCAGTCTTCATAAAAGATTGGAAATGTATAAGTAGAGAGTGATTTCATTGTGTGGTTTCCACTAGTCATTAGAAACTTTGCTTTACATGCAATTGAACAAAATTTTCCGATTATTAATTTGTCATTGTTTATAGGATACTGATATAGTACATTATTTTTTTCAAAATCTCTTGGGTCATTATAAAAGTCGTTATATATTGTATAATCTCCAACTTTTATATTGTCTCTTGTAATCACATTTTTAAGATATACAGTTTGACAATCATTACTTCTTGGATATATTTTATCTGAATTTGGAATAGTCATGTTTAAATCTCTCCTTTATATTATGTTATTTTCCTGACTATCCCATTATTACAATACATCTCTTCATAGAATCACTCCTTACATATTACTTATTTATAGTTTATTATTTTATTTTCAATAAAATATTTTTAACTAAGTCGTATTTTATGATAATTGTCTATTTATTTGATTATATCAAAGTGATAAAAAATTACAAGTATTTAAGATATACTAAATAGAAAGTATTTTTTATTAGGTTAAATAACGTTATTATTGAATTAAACTTTAATTTTCAATAGTGATTTGACTAGAATATATTGGGTATGATAGAATTATGCTTATATAAATATTTATATAGTATTTATGTAAATTTATTATCTATATTATATAAATAGATAGTATTTATATGTATTTATTTTTAGGAGGTTTTATTATGAGTCGACTAGAGAGACTCGAAATGAAGAAAGTAGAAACTAAGCATTTACAACAATTCAATCAATTGTTACGTTATGTATTTCAAGTGACAAACCATGATTTACAACAAGTAGGTTGGGAGGAAAGAGAAATAACCCTTGCTAAACTACCTGTATTAAGACAAGCAGATGTATTTGGTTGGTTTGATGAGGATAAATTAGTATCTCAAATAGCTGTTTATCCATTTAAAATCAATATATTTGGTCAAGAATACGATATGGGTGGTCTTACTGGTGTTGGAACATATCCAGAATATTCTAATTTAGGTCTTATGGATAAATTGATGCGACAAGCATTAACAGATATGAGAGAAAGAAAACAATCTATATCTTATTTATTTCCATACTCAATTCCATATTATCGTCGTAAGGGATGGGAAATAATATCAGATAAGATATCTTTTGAAATTAAAGATACTCAGTTACCAAAACCTAAAGTGGTATCAGGAGAAGTTGAGCGTGTAAGTATAGAACACGAAGATGTCAGAAATGTTTATGAACGCTTTTCTAAAAAGAGCCATGCGTCTATGATTAGAAGTGAGTTAGCATGGGAAGAATACTGGCGTTGGGATTTAGATGACTTAACATGTGCAATTTATTATGATAAAAACCATGAAGCACAAGGTTATGTGTTATATTGGATTTCTGATGAAATATTCTATATTAAAGAAATGGTATTTGTAGAAGAAGAGGCACGTACAGGATTATGGAATTTTATAAGTGCTCACTTTTCAATGATAAATAAAGTGGTTGGGAATACATATACAGATGAACCATTGGCATTTTTACTTGAAGATGGAGATATAGAAGAAAATATAAAACCATACTTTATGGGTAGAATTGTTGATATAGAACAATTTATAAACCAGTATCCATTTAAAGAACAGGAAAATGAAGTAAAGTTAGTCTTTCAATTAGAAGACCCTTTATTAGATTGGAATACAGGAGTGTTTACACTAAATGTTTCTAAAGAGGGTAAAGGTATGTTAATTGCTGGTGGTGATAAGTATGACTTGAAACTTGACATACAAACACTTACAACTATGTTGCTTAGTTACAAAAGACCAACTTATCTTCATAGAATAAAAAGAATTATTTGTGATAAAGAAGTAGCAGATTTATTAGAAAATCTTATTGAACGTGAAAATCCATATTTCTCAGATTATTTCTAATAAACTTTAATAAATTTAAAAATATATCTGGGATTGTACAGAGTATTTACTTTGAAACAATCCCTTTTTAACGTATTTTTATTCCATTTTATCAATTAGATTATTGTTTTTACTATAATTAATAATAAAGTTTTTAAAACTATTAACAGCAGGAGTTAAATATTTATTTTTCATTGTAGCTAAATATATGTATCTTTCATGTATAGGATTTGTTATTGATAAAACCTTTACATTAAAATATTTAAGAGCAAAAATATTGGGAACGACTGCTATACCGTAGTTAATAGAAACTAAACCTGCAACAGCTGTATCTTCTTCTGTTTCACATATAATTTGTGGCTTTACATCAACTTTTTCAAAGAGATTATCAATAATTGGTCTAACTCCACTATCTTCACTAAAGAATATAAAAGGGTAATCCTTTGTATCTTTTAAGTCTACACTATCATTTGAGGCCAGAGGATGGCTATATGGTACTATTACAACCAATTCCTCCTGAAGTATAGCTGTAAAATCTATGTTGGGTTCATTTGGAACAAAAGAGCAAAATGCTAAATCAAACTTTTCATCTTTTAAACCCTGGATAATCTTTTTAGTGGTACCTTGGCCAAATGAAAATGAAATATTTTTATTTAACTCTTTTTCTAAAAACTTACCAAGTATATCTGGAATGAAGTAAGCTCCCAATGTATAAATAAATCCTAAGTCTATAACACCTTTTGATATACTGGTATATTCTCTAAGCTTTTTTTCTCCTCTTTCTAATTCACCCAATGCTTTATCAACATAAGTTAAAAAAAACTTACCATATTTAGTCAAACGAACATTTCTTCCTTGTTTTTCAAATAAAAAGGTTCCCAGCTCTTTTTCAAGAGCAGATATAGCATGACTTAAGCTTGGTTGAGTTATAGACAATTGTGTAGCTGCTTTTGTATAGTGTTCAACTTTGGCTAAAACTCTAAAGTAATGCAAATGATTTAGGTTCATTGATATTCAATCCCTTCATAAGTAATGAAATTCGAGTTATTTCTACATAATTATACCATAATTCATAGATTAATTCTATTAATATTAAGAATAATATGCATTATATTAATAATACTTAAATAATATAATGAAATTACAAGAAAGAGTGTAAAAAAATTAAATGTAAGTATATTTAACCTTTAAGGTTATATAGATTATAAAAAAATATATAGTATTGAATTTTTTAAACACTTAAAAATTTAAATATATTAATGGATTTGAAATTACAGAATAGTGCGGAAAGCCCACTCCTTTAGGTGTGGGATGGATAGCATAAATAGTGTATAAAAAGTATTGACACATACACATAAAATGTTAATATAAGTATATGGAGAATAAATATAGAAGAACTCAAACAACTGTTAGTTTAATTAATTATCATTTTGTATTCTGCCCTAGATATAGAAGAAAAATATTTAATATAGAAGGCTTAGAAGATAGATTTAAAACATTGGTTAAAAATAAGTGTAAAGAGATGGATATTGAAATTATTGCAATCGAATGTGATAAAGACCATACACATATGTTTTTAAATAGCCTTCCAACTTTAAGTCCTTCTGATATAATGCAAAATATAAAAGGTTATACAAGTAAAATATTAAGAGAAGAATTTATTGAATTATCAAAAATGCCTAGTTTATGGACTAGAAGCTATTTTGTATCTACAGAAGAAAATGTATGTAGTGAAACTATTAAAAAATATGTAGAAAATCAGAAAACAAGATATTAGAAAGTGAGGTGAACACTATGTCAAATTATATATTAACATTGCAATTAAAAACAGAAAAGTTTCAAGAAGATATTATATGTAATATTTTTGATAAGTATAGAAAAGTATATAATTCATGTTTATCAGAGCTATTTAAAAGATATAATCATATGATAGAATCTAAGGAGTATCAAGCAAATTGTAAATATAAGGGTAAACATAGAAATAGAATATTTAGTGATATTAATAAAAAATATAATTTAACAGAGTATTCACTTCATAATTTTATTAAACCTATTTGTAAATATTATAAACTACATTCTGCCATATCTCAGAAGATAGCCACAAGATGTTTTAATGCTTTTAGTAAATACATATATCATCAAGCTAAACAGGTTAATTATATTAGATATAATGAATTAACATCAATAGAAGGGAAACAAAATTCAACTGGTATTAGTTACAAAGATGGTATTATTAAATTTAATAAAATGACTATTCCAGTAATAATAAAGAACAATGACAACTATGCTCAAAGGGCAATTCAAGATAAAATAAAATATTGTAGAATACTTAAAAAAGAAATTAAAGGTAAGACTAAATGGTATGTACAATTAGTCTTAGAAGGAAGTCCACCTAAAAAAACAACTAATCAAGGAGAAATAAAAGGACAAATTGGTTTAGGTAATGTAGGTATAGATATTGGAACTCAAACTATAGCTATATCTAGTAAATGTGATGTTAAGTTATTGGAGTTAGCTCCTAATGTTAATAATATATATAGGCAATTAAAATTAATTCAACGAAAAATGGATAGAAGTAAACGTGCAACCAATCCTAATAAATTCAATGATAATGGTACTATAAAACAAGGAAATAGAGATAAGTGGATATTTAGTAATCACTATATTAAATTAAAAACACTAATGTTAATGGTGTCGACAGATACTTTGTTAATAAAAGTCTTAGGGAATATGATTAGTGATAATATGTTGTAGGTTATGATTCATTATAACTGAGAGTATTGTAGAAATTCATGTAGTACCTAAGAACCCCACGCCTTTAGGCGTAGGAGTTTCAGGATATAATAATATTGTGAAGTAAAATGAATATAAAATCTGATAAAACTTCTATATTTGTGGAGGAGAAATATGAAAAATATAGTACAAGTAAAAAATATTAGAATAGGAGAAGGTATACCTAAAATCTGTGTACCAATAGTTGGAAAAACTAAAGAAGAAATTATTGAAGAAGTTAATGACTTAAAGGGAATTTGTTTGGATGTTGTAGAATGGCGTGTTGATTTCTTTAAGAGTGTAGAAAATATTCAACAAGTTAAAGAGGTCCTTAACGAATTAAGAAAATATATACCAGATATACCTCTATTATTTACATTTAGAAGTATAAAAGAAGGTGGAAAAAAATTAATATCAAAAGATTATTATACTATTTTAAATAAGGAAATTTCTAATACAGGATTAATAGACTTAATAGATGTAGAGCTATTTATGGGAGATGAAATTGTAAATGAAATAGTCGAGTTTGCTCATAAAAAAGAAGTAAAAGTAGTCATGTCAAATCATGATTTTAATAAAACTCCCAAAAAAGAAGAAATTATATGTCGTTTATGCAAAATGCAAAAACTAGGAGCAGACTTACCTAAAATAGCTGTTATGCCACAAAATGAAAGAGATGTTCTAGTGTTGCTTACAGCTACAAATGAAATGGTTCAAGTTTATGCAGATAGACCAATAATAACTATGTCTATGGCAGGAATGGGAGTTATAAGTCGTTTGTGTGGAGAAATATTTGGCTCTTCATTGACTTTTGGAGCAGCTAAAAAGGTTTCTGCACCAGGTCAAATATCAGTTGAAGAACTAAATTCAATACTACACATATTACATAAAAGTATTAATTAATTTAAAAGTATTGATTATATATGATGAAGGTTGATGATGTACTATAAAATATGATTTTGTAGATTTAGTAGTTAATATTATTAATATAACTAATATGTGAAATTATGGAAAAGTAATAATTTTATAAAAATAATTGATAAATATAAATTAAATTATATATGTATATTATGTATATAT
>NZ_JAGWCT010000108.1:0-13386 GCF_020657815.1 Clostridioides sp. ZZV15-6597
GATATATTCTACTTATATATATTTTAAAAAAGAGGGGTATTAAAACTATGAATAAAAATCAAAATTGTAAATTAGTAATTTTAGAAGGTATAAATTCAGTTTTTAAAAATAATCAGATGTATATATTAAAAGATATATTATTACTAGAAGGATATAATGTTAAAATATTACAATTTCCTGAATATAATTTTAAGTTTTTGCTTGATATATACAATGATAGTAATATTGAAAATTTAAAGAATATATTGCCATGTATATTTAAAATAGATAATTATTATAAATATATAAAAGTATGCAATGATTATTATGAAAATAAAACAATTGTCATAACAAATAAAAGTATATCAACAGATATATATTTTAATTATTTAAAAAGATTAGACAATATTAATAAAGATAATTTTATGTCTTGGATTAAGAAAATAGAAGCTAATTTATTCAGGCTTCCAAAAGCAGATAAAATTATCTTTCTAGATGAACATTATAAACAATTGCCAATAGAATATGAGATTTACAAAAAATTTATTTCAAATGGAACTAAATGTAGTTATCTAAATTGCAATTTCTCTACAGAGGATGAATATGTTTCTATCAGTAAAGAAATTTACAAAAAAATAAAAAAAATACTTTAAATAATTAATGAACTAAAATTATTAGCTTTTATTAGAAAATTTTAAGAGAGGAAGTACAATGTGTATAGATTTAATTTATTAAAAATAATTTTAATTTTTTGTATTGCACTTAGTATGGTTGGTTGTAAAAATGATATTTCATATGATGTAGCATATAACAAAGTGGAAACTTATAACAAATTAGTCTCAAGTACACTTGAATCATATAAAAAAGCTCTTACATATGCACAAAGCAAAAAAAATATTATAGAAGATATTTATAAAGATACTGGTATTGCATTAAATGAGAAATATAAATTAAAAAGAATGACTAGTGAAGAGAAAAAAGCTTTTGAAATAAGAAATAGTATTGCATTAGATAAATATTTCACTTCTCTTGGGATGGACGGTGTTAAAGAAATTATTATACTAAATGGAAGTGATAACTATATTATGACAATTGTATTATATTTTGGTATTAATGACCTACTTGCTATTGAAAGAAACATCTATATTAATAATTAAGTTGAGGTGACCTATTTTGTATTTTAAAGATGTAAAACTTAAAACTAGTATGAAGTTATCAATATACTTGTATGATAAAGGCTTAGGAAGTGAGAAATGAAACTAAAAAAAAATAAAACTAGAATATCAAAAAATATCTTTTTAAAACGTTTCTTTACTATAGTCATTATTTGTATTTTTTTATTAGTAACATTAAATATAATTTATACAAATAAAAAAATTGATACTATATATAGCAAAAGAACAACTTCTTTAGACAGAAAAGAACGTACTAAGCTTTGGGTTATAGAGGATATACGTTCATTTCTATCTATTAAAGACACAGAAAGCTATCTAAAATCAAAGTTAAATAGCCATTTTACAGACGATTTAAAGTATAAAATATATGGAAAAGAATATGATGCTTCTAAATTTTTTGGAGCTGATGAAGTTAGTATTCAAGAGTCAGAGTATACGCTAGACTCTACAGAGCATGATGAAATATACTGCGTAAAAGCAGTTTCTAAAAGAAATAATAAAAGCTCTGTACATAAATATTTAGTGTTTGTATCAAATAACTATATATATGATATAAAAGCCATTTAAAGGATGTGGTTAAAATGAAACCAGAAAAAGATAATGATGTAATTCAAATTCCAATTAGTTTTGATATATCTTCAAAAGGACTTATTGAAGCAAATGGACGAGTCTTTTGGGTAATATTAATAATTGTATTTTGGATAATAAGCTCTATTTTTATAGTAATAGCTTCACCTGTATTTTTTAAACTATTTTATCCAATATTATCTTTTATTATTTTATTATTTATAACTAGATTTTTAGTACTTAGAGAAACATATTTTAAAAATAAAAGAAAAGAATTATTAGAAAATAATTATTTATTTAAGCACACTATTTTTTGGAATATATGTGACTTTAATAATAGGTATCCATACACTGTACAATATGCAAATAATAAAAAAGCTATATTTGTTGCTTTAAATCATGGTGTTACTACAAATAGTAATAATTCTACTATATACAATCACCATGATTACATAGCAGAAGCTTATCAACAATTAGCTAAGAAGAATATTCCATATATGCATATAGATTATATGTCCACAGTTGATAAAGATGATAGAATGAAAGACTTATTTAATTGGGCAGAAAAGGCTGACAATTCAGATTTAGGAGAACTTCTAACAATTTTTTTTGACAATATGCAGTCAATAATGAAACAAACTTACACATCACATGATGTATATGTTTTTTTCTTTAATGAAAAAGATGATTTATTTTGGAGTGAATTGAAACCAATATTGTCTACTATGTTAAAAGCGAAATATAAGGGTTATAAGGTTCTTAATAAAAGTGAAATAGGAGATTTAGCTAAAGAACTTATGAATATAAATGAATTTTGCCCACAAGCTGCTAGTGAAGAAATTTTCAAAGATATAAAAGATAATAATTTTATAAAAGTTATTTGGGTTGAATCAGATGGTGTTAGAACTAGGATAAACAAAACTAAAGAAGAGTTAGAAGAAACAAAACGTACAGCAATAGCTGAGTATAAAGCTCAAAAACTTTTTAGAAAAGAACAGCGAAAAAAAAATAAGCTAACAAAAAGGAAATCTATAAATACACATATAAAAAAATTATTAAAGAAAGACTCAGCAATTGAAAGTACTGTTGAAGATGAAGAAAGAATTATTTTATTGAAAAAAGATGACGAAGTAGTAAAAGAATCAGATATAGATAAAGGTGACAAAAAATAGGTATGTAAGTATCTATTTTTTTGAAATAAAGTAATTTAAAGCTAACAATAAAAGGGAGGATAATAAAGTTGAAAATAGTTATATTAGGTACAACATCTACAACCGATATAAAAAATATTATTGTAGAAAGACAAGTAAATTCTGAAGTGAATGTATATTCTAGTATAAGTGATTTTATAAAAGACGCTAGTTTACATGTAAGTAGTGCAACTAAAATTGATAGATTTATAATTTTACAAAGTGCATTTGAAAATCTTCAAATGGAAGAATTATCAATGACTCTTAATAGTTTTAATGACTATTTAAGTGCATACTACCCATCTTCTAAGCTTATTACTGTATTACAAGATGATGATATGTTGCAAATAGCTTCTAATTCCCTAATTTCCGAAAACATGCTAAATCTTAAGCTTTATCCATTGCTAGTATCTCAAGTGGTTAAAGTATCTAGCTTAAGTCTAGATGAACTTAGAAAAATTTATGCAATACCTGTAAAAGTCACTTTAAATACAGAAGTATTAGAAGATGTAATAAATAGCTCTGATGAAGTACAAGATGTAGATATTCAAAAAAAAGAAAATGAACATAAATCAAAAAAAAGAGGGATATTTCATAAACTGAAGCAGAAAAAACAAAAAAGAAATAAATCAGTTGATATAGAGAAAAAAGAAATATTAATGAATCCAATAGGTCAGTTAACTAATGAAGCTATAGACATAAATAAAATAATACAAGATTCTAATAATGTAAGTCAGTTAAATGATGAGTATAAACAAGATAATAATAACATTATTTGTAATGATATAAATGTTTATAATAGCGATATTAAACAGTTAAATGAAAATGAAAATATTATTAATGATGATATAGAGTATTTTAATGACGATATTAAACGTATTGACAATAATTTAGATGATTTTTATATGGTTAAACATGTTGATTATAATAATAAACATGTTAATAGCGATAATAATATTTTTTATAATGATAATAAACATGCTAATTATGATAATGAACATTTAAATAATAATAATAACATTTTTAATAATGATATTAATCAGTCAGAAAATGATATAAAAAATATAGATAGTAATGTTAAAAATAATAGTTCTGATAGTAAAGATTTGATTAATAATATTAGACAACAAAGTTTATCAGATTCAAAAAATATAAAGAGTACGTTAGAAAATCTTGATAAATTTACAGATGATATAAAAAGAGATAATGAAATTATGGAAATAAATATATCTGAAAATACTGAGGATACATTTTGTCTAGATGATATAGAAAAGGTTGAAGTTGAAAGCAACAATAATGATTTGGGAGATATAAGTGATATATTAGAAAAATTTAATGAAGTAAATAAACCTAAAATAATAGAAAAAATAATAAATATAAGTGATAAAAAAACATATCGAAATGGAGTTAGAACAATAATTGTTACAGGAGATAGAAGAAGTGGTATAACTACAACCTCACTTGAATTAGCTAAACACTTCAATAAGGAAGGTAGAACTTTATATGTTGACTTTGATATAAAAAATAGAGGTTTCCTATCATACATAAATATAGCTGATTTACTTAACGAAGAAGAAATTATTTATGATGGTCTTAAATATCTTAATAAAACCAAAAATTTGACTAACTTATCTTATAAAACTAAATTAGGATTTGAAAGTTTAGTTTCATTATATGGAACAGAAATAGGTTTTGAGCAAATAAAAACGATTCAATCAATTTTATCTATACAAAATTATTATGAGACAGTTATAGTAGATTGTCCTATAGATTATATTAATTATCTAGAAGAATTGTCTCTAAATTCTGAGATAGTTATATGCTGTGATAATACAATCACTGGAAGAATTAATATAGTTTTAGCATTAAGTGATATAAAATCGAATATTGTATCTTCATCAATGTCAAGAGGGAAATATATTATAACAAAAGGCTCAGAAAATGACTTTATTAATCATATGAACTATATTAAAGAAATATTCAACCTAGAAGATGAAAATATATCCGAATATGGATTTGAAAGAAGTTATGACTGGACCTCTTTAAGTCTTATAAATATAAGCAATGGTATAGAAACATTAACATCTTTATTATAAAATTTATCACTGAATCTGAAAACTGGAGGGATTAAATGAGTATAGCTTTGATAACTACAAAAAATTTTGAAGTAAATATTGTTGAAAAATATGAAGATATAAAAGATGTAAATCCAAGTGAAAATATAGAATGTCTTATATTTCATAGCTCTAAAGGTTCTCAATTAGAAATATTAAGTACTCTAATTAAAATAGAAAAATTTATTAATAAAATCATATATATATCAACAAATATAGATAATATTTCTCTATTTGAATGTGTATTTAGATGTATAGATGCAGATATTTATAATTCCGAAGAATATCTTAGTAATAATAATATAGTTCAATATATAGTTGATAATTATCATAAAACAGATATGACAGTTTCTAGACATGATAAAGATATACTACTTTTAGAAAACTGTATAAAAGAAAGAATATCAAGTAAGAATTCTCTTTTAGCTGAAGTTACTGGTGATGCATTAATTAATATAATATCTAAACTCAATCAATATGATGAAATTAGCAAAAATATCATTGATATAGTAACTGAAATGAACAAGTTAATTGTTGAATTTGAAAATAATAATACAAAAACACAGAAAGAAATAGAAAGTTTAAATAAATCAATTAAGAAGTTTGAAAATACAGATAGACCAAATGTTGCTTTTATGTATAGTACTTACAAAATCATAAATTTTTCTGTATCTAAAGTATTCTATATAAAAAGCTGGGCTTACTGTAATTACCTTCATTCCTTTATATCAAATTATCAAAGATATTTAAAAATAAAGAAAGGTTGCAATGCAAAAATATTACTTATTTTACCAAAATTAAGCTTGTATATGAAAAGGTATAGTTATAAAAAAATCCCCATTTTAACTCCAGATAACATAAATTTAATAGAACTAACAGAAGATGCTTATATAACATTCGAACCTAAAAAACTAGTTTTAGAAACATTTTTAAATGAAAAACTAGATATGCATATTATCATTGATGATTTGTATGGTGATAAATTAATTGAGGGATATAATGTTGAAGAATTTAATGCTATTTGCAATGAAAATGATATAAAAACTTTTGACCTTAATAAAAATAGAATCATTTCTTCAATAAGTGGCGATAAAGACCATATAATAATACCTCATATATTAAGTTATATTAAAGAAAGTGAGTATGGAAAAAGAAATTTATATTTTCATAACTGTTCTGAAGTATATCAAAGGCTAGATAATATACTTTTAAGTACTGATTAACTATGAAAAGGAGATAATTTATATGTTTTTTAAATCAATAATAAAAAAATTCATTAATTCTATTATGGAATTCATTAATTTATTTGATGAACTTTATTATTATCATTTGACAAGAAACATGAGTACAAATAATAAAAGATTCAAATCTTTTTCAGATAAAATAGGAATTGACTTTTTAGCTAGCTATGATGGAGAGAATATATCCTATTATTATTTAGTAGAAGATTTACCACATAACCTTTCTATATTTTTTAAAGACAAGATAAGGTCTGAATGTGATATTGGAGTTAGGGTTAATTTTATAAATAAACTTGAAAGTCACTTTATTGATTGGGATTCTTCAGCTATGAAATCTAGATTAAATATACTTAAAGAAGTTGGAGAAGAAAAAAATAAGGCAGACATAAACGCTTACAATTTATATGAAAATATAGAATCTATGAATAGAAAAAAATGGATTGAGGAATCATTAAAATATTTAGCTGTTGCTGATAGAGAAAGAGGACGTGGAATTTTAAGAAGTTCTCTGGTAATTGTAATTTCTGGTACTAAAGGAGAGGTATTTGATACTAATGTAAAAAAAATAGAAAAAAGCATTAAGCAGCTTGGTATAAAATCCAAAAGAGTACTTTATGAAATTCCAGATTTATTAAGAAGCATTAGTCCCTTTAGTTGTGCTTACATAAAATCTATTCATGATTATATTCCAGTTCAAATACTAACAGATGAGATTGTTTCTAGATATTCAACATTCAATCAAGGTAAATTAGGTGTAAAGGGGATTTGTTTTGGGATGGATGTAATATCTAAATTTCCAGTTATAAAAATGCCCAAGCCAAAAACTGATACAGCAGAAAACTGGCTTATAACCTCTGAAACTGGGGGAGGAAAATCTCTTATTTTCAAAACGTTACTTCTCCAATTAATTGGTCGTGGTAACTTTAAAGCAACTATTATGGACATAGAAGGTTTTGAATATATTCCTCTTGCTAATTTTTTAAGCCACAAGAGCAAAGTTATTATTATAAATATGGCTGAAGGTAGTGGTAAGTATTTTGACTCTATGGAGATACCTCCAAAACTAGGAATTGAAGACATTGATGCTGGAGCTAAAAACTTATCATTCAATTTCACGCTTTCTAAATTCAAAGTTTTATTAGGAAATGAATTTGAAAAGGATATGTGGCTAGATGTTATGTTGAATGATGCAATAGCTTCAGTTTATGAAGATGCAGGAGTAATAGAGGAAGATGATAATACATGGCATCCAAATTCTAAAGGTTTATCAATTTTTGATGTATATAATAAAATTAAAAATATGCAAAAAGAAATAAAGAATAAAGGTTATAAAAATGCAATTGACAAAGCACTTGCTATAACAGGAAGATATTTTGAAAAAACAGGAAGTAGGGCTGGTCTTTTTAAAGAAAGAATACTTATAGAAGATATAATAGAGGCAGATTTAGTAATTTGTTCCTTTGGATTGGCAGGTAAATCTCCTGAAATGATAGATAATACTCAATTAAATTTAATGCTCTTAGGTGCTGCACAGTTAAGTCAGCAACGTTCTATCTATAGCAAAGCTCAAGGTTATTTTAATATTAAAGGTTGGGAAGAGTCTCAGCGTTGGGGTAAAGTTCCTGGGGCAAAAGACACGATTGGAGTAGCTTTAACTGGTGGTAGGAAGATTGGAGATATAAATGTTATACTTACAAACGTTCCTGGAGATTTATTAGAAAATGATACATTTGGGTTAATGGGAAATATAACATCCTTTTTGATTGGAGCTCTAAAAGATTCAAAGGTAATAGAAGATTTGTGTGAAAGATTACAAATACCAGGATTAGCAAATAGTTTGTCTAAAATTTCTATGGCCAAAAGAGATAGTGATTCTAATGATGATGATTCTGATGAAAATGAGGATTCTAATGATGATTTATATAAAAATGCATTTTTATGTGGATTAGATTCTAGTAAATTTACAGTTGTAAAAATGATGTTACCAGATTCTTTAATTGAATCAAAAATATTTAAAACAGGTGTAGATTTGAATCACTAAAGGAGGTATTATGTGATATTTATATGTTCTTTATTTATAATTTTATTGGCTTATATAATTAATAGTTCTATGAGTCATGAGTCAAAAGTAATTTTTTATATAGTATCTGTTGTATTTTCAATTTATATCTTCATAAATATTTTTTTATTTTAAGGTGGTGTTGTGATGAACATTAAAGACAAAGTAAGCTCTGATGACATAGAAAGGGCTAAATTGGGTAGAGAAGACATCTTTAATACAGAAAAAAAGGATGATTTAGAAATAGATATGTTTAGTGATTTAGATGACGCTTTTAATTCTTCAGATTTTGGACAAGGATTCGGTGAATTTCAACAATCACCACAACAAACTAGTAATGAAGAAAAGATATTTGATGCAACGGTTATGTTTCTTAAAGGCTTATTTGGGTTTCTAAAGGAGTTTGTAACTTCCTTTAGTAACTTTAATACTACAAGTAGGCTTGAGACAGGTAGAACTATAGTTATAATCAGTATCATTGTATGCATAGTTGGTGTAATTGCAATAATGTTCGGAAAAACAAAAGGTATTAATCTAATAATAAGTTCTTTCCTTTCTTCTAGTATTGGTATTCCTCTTTTTTACTCAGCATACATTGATTTGAAAGTAAATAACAATGATGAAGGTACTAACAATGACCTTGATGAAGAATCTTTTCAATCTGAAGACTTTTTAGATGAAGATGAAGAATTTATTGAAGAAGAACTTACTGAGGATGAATATTATGACTATTTTCAAGATGATTTTTTTGAAGATGAAACAACTATTGATAATGAAGTAGAAAATAATAGAGAGTTAGTAGTAGATAACATAAATACTGGGTTTAATGGTATGTTTACAAGAAGCTATTTATACGAAAATATCAGTAATTGCCTTACTAGTATAAACCCATCATTTAATAAAGTTAAAACATTTAATGAGGAAGATATTAATTTCCAGGCATGGGATGCAATAATCCAAAACTCAGCTCAGATTTTAGGTGGAAAAAATAAAGATGTAGAACCAATGTATTTGATTTCATTACAAGAAAAGTTATTTTATATATACCTATCAGTTAAAAGACCAAATTGGCTTAAAAATGTTGATTCTTTAGTAAAAGAAATTATAAACATCTATGCATTTAATAGAGAAACAGGAATATTAAATGAAAATATATATGGAGATGGAGTATCTGTTGGAGACACAATAAATATTAAAATCATGAAAGATGTTTCAACAATGATATCTTTAAGAGATACATATACATTAGTTGAGAAAGAAATACTAAACACTGGAAACTACATTCCTGTAGTTCTGGGAATAGATACAGAAGGATGTGTTGTTTTTAAAGATTTAAAAAATGTAGAGTCACTATTAATTGCAGGTCCTCCAAGAAGTGGAAAAACTTGGGTAGCACTCAGTATCATATGTCAAATAAGTGCGTATCTTTCACCAAGTGAAGCTCAATTTTATATTTTTGACCCAAAAGGAAAATTATCAGATTATAAAGCTCTTGAAATTCCACATGTTAAAAAGTTTATAACAAAAACTGAAGATATGTTAGGTATATTAAGAGATGTTGTGAATGTTGAGGGTGCATACAGGCAAGATTTAATTGGAGATGCAGGAGAAGTTAACATATGGGATTATAAGAAAAAGAATCCTAGTGTTAAGCTTCCTTTACTATATATTGTTATTGATGAGGTAATAACTGTAGCTGAAAGTATGCCAAAAGAAGTAAAGGCAGAATTCCAAAGTCTATTAATTAAACTAGTAACAAGACTACCTGCCGCTGGAATAAGAATAATTATGCTGCCACATGTAATTAAGCATGAAATATTATCTAAAACACTCACAGATAATATTCCTTGTCGTATATCAGTAATGGGAAATGCTGAGCACATAGAAAAAAGTACTGGAGATAAGAAATTCAACCATAAACTAAAAAATAAAGGTGATTTGGCTGTTAAGTTCTTCAATGACAATGCACAATTTGTACATGCTTCAGTTTTAACTAAATCAAATAACGATAATGCTAAATTTTTTGACTTCCTAAGTAAATTTTGGTTGAAATTAGAACCAGACAGCTATGAGGATTCAGTAAAAAAGGCAAATGAAGAAATATATACAAAAAAAGATTCTTTAAATCAAGAATTTGACGAAAAAGAATTTGATATTTGGTAAAAATTTTATATATTTATACAATAAAGGATGGTGCATACACATGAAGATTAAAACTATAGGATTATCTATGATTATATTATTATCATTAAGCACAACAGCTTGTAAATCTAATATAGAGAAAACGGATTCTTTATCTTTAGAAGAGGTTGCTGGTAGGAGATTAGCTCAAAAAAGT
Organism: Clostridioides sp. ZZV15-6597; assembly: GCF_020657815.1. Classification (NCBI taxonomy): domain Bacteria; kingdom Bacillati; phylum Bacillota; class Clostridia; order Peptostreptococcales; family Peptostreptococcaceae; genus Clostridioides; species Clostridioides sp. ZZV15-6597. The sequence goes on from NZ_JAGWCT010000108.1 coordinate 10,664, forward strand.
GAAGATGAAAAAGATAGTATAATTTACAATCTTGTACGAGATAGAATAACAGTAGATAAATCTAATTTGTTAAAAATCACATCAAAAGATATGTTAGCAATAAGGAGTTGCTTAGAAAATGTTGATAGAAATTTAAAAGGAGCAGATAATGAAGCTCTAAGCTTTGATTATAGTAATTATTTATTAACTGAATTTGCAAAAACTCCTTTTGAATGGGAACAATACAAAGTAAATGAAGTAGGCTATGACCCTGCTACACGATTATATTTTGTAGATGTTAAATACAGAACAACCAATTCTTTAAAGAGTGTTATTCCTTCTAGTGCAATTCCAAGTGGAAGTGCTAGTGAAGAGGTTAAAAAGAAACAAAGAGCAGAAGATTATCAAAATATACTTGATTTAAAAAGCTCAGGAAGTGCAGAAGCTGATACAAAATTACAAGAATTTATTGTAACTTGGGGAGAACCTGATAAGATTCAAGCTGAACAGCAAGGTGTTTCATTAATGGAAAGAACAAGGAAATTAAGCAGCTCTACAGGAGGTATAGGACGTTTAACATATAGTGGCTTATTAGCTGATACAAATTTAAATGTTGGAGCTACACTAACTATAAGATATGTATTTAATTATCGTCATAATCTAGGGGAAGAAACAGATATGACTGTAAAAGCCTTATATTTAAAAGATTATGAATTAAGTAGTTCAGATGCTATACTTTCTCAATACTCAAATAAAGATAATACTGGTATTGAAATATTAAAACCCTTTGTAGACAAGTTGATACTTTCTTATAATAAAGCAATTGAAGAAACTAATCATGTAGGTTTGTTTAAGTTATTTGAAGATTATGCGGGTATTGATAAGTATTGTGATGATTTATCTAATTACACTTATACAAATTTTAATGGATATACATACAAAATATTAGAAAAAAAAGGAGATACCTTAGTTGTAAAAGTTGATAGAATAACTAAATCAAGAGCTAAAGGAACTGAAATGTCTTTTCCAACTTATCAAGAAACTCTTATTTTCAATTTAGCTTTATCGAATGACGACTCTTTAAAAATAAAAAGTGTATATCCAATTAAATCTAAAATGGTTGGAGAGCCTCTTTCTGTCATTGAAGATGTGTCAGGAGTATCAGATATGATAAATTACTCTAGAAATTCATTTACAGATGAAAATGAAAAAGCTGTAAAAGATACATTAAAAAAATTTAGTAAGGCTGTTTTTAAGGGTGATGTAAGTGGTGAAGATTTTACACAAGTTGTAGACATGGGGATATCTCAAACTGTATTGCAAAAAATAGCACAGACAGTTACATCTATTAAAGCTGATAAAAAAACTACTTATCTAATCTCTTGGGACACTAAAACAAATGGATTTGTTACTGTTAGGTTAAGAGAAATTTTTGAAACTAAGGATAATAACTATGATACAGAAGCAACTGTAGATATAGCTTCAACTGATTCAGGATGGAAAGTAGTAGATTATAATAGGACTCTAAATGTAAAAACAGACAAATCAGATTTCTCTAAAAAGAATGCTCTATGCATTGATAAAAAGTAATAGAGTTTAAAGGGGGATATCTCAAATTTGATAAAAAAATCAATTTTGAGGCATCTCCTTTTATTTTTAATTATATACATAAATATGGAAAATATTTACATATATAAGTAATCAGATAAAATATAAGGTCATTAAGCATATAAAATAAATATTTTGCAATAGTCTAAAAATTAAATCATTGTCTAAATAATATAAAAAATGATAAAATATAACAAAGATAAATAGTACTGAACAATATATAATTAAAAAGTATACAAAATTTAGAAAAATATTTTAAAATGCGTAAATTTTACGACAATTTCAGTTTTATAAAACAATAAATATATCAAGAAAGGGGAATAAAATAATGGGAGATATAAAGCTTGAGTCTAAAGATATTGATTTAGAACAAGATGTAAAAAAGCTTACAAGAAATTTAATTCAGAGTTATGCAAGGTTTTTAAGTGAAAAATATCATAGTAATGAAATAAATTATGTCCTAAGAGAGATAAATAGTAACAGAGTAGAATATATTATTTTATTTGATGAGGTTTTAATGTACTGGTTAAATATCTCTGATGATAAGCTCGCAATTAAAGATACTGTAAATTATAACAGTGTATTCTACAATCATAAATTATTATTATTTAAAGAAATATCAGCTATGTGGGATTCTATATCTGAAGATTTTGATAAAGAATATTTAAAAAGAGAGAATGAGAAGATATACTATTTTATTAAAAGTATTTTCAATAAAACATTGAAAGTTAGCTCTTAAAATCTATATATCTAACAATTATAGCTCATACATATTTACTATATTAAAAAATAAAATTGTACAACCTTAATTATCAAGTTTATTAACATATAAAAAATTGTTCAGTTGGGTATTAAATAAGTAATCAATATATACTTATAAAAGGATTAATATTATATATTAACTAAAGATATAAACTAATATTATGAATATATATATCCTTAAAGATACTATTTATATTTAAATAAATATATAATTTTATATTATATATATTGAATAATAAATATAATTTTTATTAAAAGAATTTAAGATAATATAATAAAAAGGGGCTGTCGCACTAGAAAATAGTGCTACGCCCTTTTTTGTATAAAAAAAATAAATCCCAAGTTCAAAAGAGCCTGGGATTCTTGTATAATAA